>NZ_BORB01000004.1:0-179378 GCF_018332955.1 Lederbergia ruris | reverse complement strand
TTCAAAATGGCAATTTCGTTATAAGTAATACGGACTCTAATTTTTTGTTGCGCAAACCTTGGAGATGTCGAATATTGTTTTGTATCTACATTGACGATTCCATATTTGTCTGATTTCAATTCCTCATATCGAGCACATTCAAATCCCTTTTCAGGCAACATAAGAAAGCTATTAAAATCCTCTTCAAACAATTTTGACTGAAGGATCTTTTTATCGTAATGTAGTCGATCACGATCTTTTTCTGCCATTTCCCATAATGTTTCATTGAAATGATCAACGTTTATAATCCTATTTTCCGGTAATAAAAAGTTGTTTCTTACATATTTCACCATGGCTTCTACATGGCCTTTTTCATTGCCTTTACCTGGATTACAAAACTCATACTGAAAACCAAAGTGTAATACAAAGCGTTCAAATGTATCTGTTAATTCACGTTCCCCTTTAGAAAATATTTTGTTCACTGCAGGGGATAAATTATCAAATCGTATCGTCTTCGGAACCCCGCCCATATGTTGAAACATCCGTTGTAAACCTTCCAATAAGCATTCTGTATTTTCCGAAGGAAAAACTTGAAAATAAAAGCTATTACTATACGGAAACGACATCACTAAGTACGGTAAATCGATCGTTTCTGAATCATATTTAAATGGCCCAGTTCCAAAGTCAACTTGAGCTGTACCTGGTATAGATTCAAGAGGTAAGGCTGCCTCTGTCATCGATTCCTTTAATTCCTTTTTTCTTTTGGATACATAGTCGCGTACAGTGCGATCTGACCCTGTAAAGCTATGAAAATCTCTTAATTGTTCATACATTTTTTTAGCTGTTCTCTGATACTTCTTTTTCTTCTTTAAATCTTCTTTAATCCACTTATCTATAATGGGCTTAACTGGCTCCATTACCCGTGCTTTTCGTTTTTGCTTTTTCTTTCTTTTGAACTCTTCCTGATTTGCATACTTACTAACTGTACGTGGGTCAACTTCCATTCTCCTTGCCACATCGGCATAGGATTCCCCTTTTTGATTTACCTCATGTCTGATATAATCAATTTGTGCCACTGCTAACATCTCCTAATATCCTCCTGTCGAACGTTGTTGGTCCAACGAGGAGTTTAAAGTTATTTGGGGGAGTTGGCAAGTGGCTCATTTAATTTATGTATGGCCCTACGGGCCATACATAAATTAAATGCCAAAACCTACATTATTAGTTTGCCATAAACAGGTGAATATGCTGGTGCAATGGTCTATATTGCAGAATCTTCCCCAGACAATAAACGTAATATGCTTGGGAGTGGATTAGAAATTGGGACGCTTACTGGTTATATATTAGCTTCACTATTTGCGAGTATCCTCTTTATCACGCTATCTGACGAGCAGATGGCCTCATGGGGTTGGAGAATACCGTTTCTATTCGGGTTACCTTTAGGACTTGTTGGGTTTTACTTAAGAGGTCATTTAGAAGAAACGCCGATTTTTGAAAATGAACTTTCTGCTGATGAAGTCGAGGAGGAAAGTTTCCTATCTATTTTGAAAAACCACAAAAAGGATATTTTTGTATGTTTTGTAGCTGTTGCGTTCTTTAATATTACAAACTATATGTTATTATCATACATGCCCTCTTATTTGGATGAGATTATTGGATTATCTACTTCAGTAGGAACTGTATTAATTACGATTGTCATGATTATTATGGTGCCGCTTGCTTTCATGTTTGGAAAGCTCGGTGATAAAATTGGAAACAAGGCTGTTTTCTTAATCGGCTTAGGTGGATTAACCCTGTTATCTATCCTCGCTTTTTATTTAATAAACTTGAATGGTTTAGTATTTATTTCTTTAGGTATTCTCATTTTAGGTGTTCTGCTTTCAACTTATGAAGGCACAATGCCCGGAACGTTACCAACGATGTTCTACACAGATATTCGCTACAGAACATTAGCTGTGACCTTTAATGTCTCTGTTTCATTATTTGGTGGGACAACCCCATTAGTTTCAACATGGCTAGTCCACAAAACAGGGAATAATTTAGTACCTGGTTTCTATCTTACAATCGTTAGTATTATTGGGTTTTTAGTGATATTATTCTTATTTAATAACACTTCAGGAAAATCTCTAAAAGGTTCTTACCCAACAGTTGCTACAAAATCTGAGTTTAAAGAAGCCGTTGAAAATCCAAAAGATTCATTATGGTGGGAAACAGAACAAAAAGATAAATAACAGTACCTATTTAAGGATATATTTTTAACAATGCCTATGTTAGGTACAGAAACAATTCTAAATAGTTTCAGTACCTAACACCTTTCAGTCTAGAAGGAAGGGAAAATCTTTATTTTAGATTATCATCCATGCTTTCCGTTGCCTAATGAATCTAAAACAAGACCATGATTGAGAGCCATGGTCTTGTTCCTGTTCACCCTTTAAGCGGGCGCTTTTCCTGACTTAATTCGCCCTAATTTCCTGCCTTGTAAAGACGATATACCCGATTGCGAAGCAAATGAGTGTGGCGGCGATGAGTCCTGTGATTTGCGGCCAAACTAATAGTAAACTTGCTTGTAGTTTCAATGGACTTGCAAGCGAACCTGCAGCTTGCTCCATCGTGATCAGGCTCATACTTCGTGTTGTTGGTGATAGTAAAACACTCGTCATTTCTTGAAATAAGTAATTGGGCGAAAATCGATAGACATTCAGAATCGCATTGTAACGTGACACGTATTCTCCTTGTGTTGAGGCATTTCCTAAATAGGAATTCGTAAACAGCTTCACTACGATTGAAAAGAACACGTTATAGAATAGCCAAATCGCAATACTTGATAATGCAGATGTTGCCTGTTGTTTAAAAATTACCGAAAAAAGAATCGATAAATTTAACCAAAAGGCAATATAGACTATAATTAAAGCAATAAAGCTCATCACTCTCAAGAATTCATCCCAACTAGGAGTAATGCCAAGCATTAAGATCCCAAATGCCATCACAAGAAATCCTAAGGCAAAAAAGAGAATGATATTGATCAGCAAGGCCGCCACGAATTTGGCGTTGATTACATAATCCCTTGGAATCGGTTGAGCCATTAATCGACTTAACGTCCCTCTACTTCTTTCACCATTGATCGCATCAAATCCTAAGGCAATCCCCAATAAAGGTCCGAGAAAACTAACAAATGATACAAAGGATGGTAATGTTCCATCTGAAATCGTAAAGATTTGCAGGAACAAATATGCATTCCGACCAATTTGACTAGCATCTTCATAGGACTCTAACGCTTCTGAGATGGTGGAAACCGCTGTATATAGAGAACCAATACAAGTTAGCAAAATAATCCCTAAAAGGATAATAATTCTCCAACTTGACAGATAATCTGTAAATTCCTTTCCAACAAATCCCCAGAATATATTATTACTGACAGTATCTTTTCTTTCTGTCTGCTTCGTCCTATTTTTCCCGACAAATTTTCCAACTTTTTCTTGGATATTAACTAGGCTCATTTACTTCACGTCCTTCAAAATAACGATGGTAGATTTCATCCAATCCAAAATCCTTCCTAGTTAGTTGATAAAGATCTGAGCCTGATTCAATGATTAATCTACTTATTAAAGGAGATACGTCTTCTTGGCAATGAATATCGAACTGATGATCTTGGACTTTTTCAAGCTTGGTGACGCCCGCCACTTCCTTAATGTTTGCGAGTAGTGTGTCATCGATTGGCGAAGCAGTAACTTGAATCACCATGGAATCTTTGACAAAGAGCTGACGAACCAATTGCTCCAAATTCCCTTGGGCGAGCAATCTCCCATCTACGAAAATACCAACACGATCACAAACTTGCTGGACTTGATGCAAGTGGTGGGAAGATAATAGCACCGTAATGTTTTCCTTTTTGTTTAGTTCTTGGATTAATTGCAGAAAATCGCGTACGCCCTCGGGATCGATCCCTAAAGTGGGTTCATCTAGTATGATAATTTCCGGATTTTTAATCAGTACATCCGCAAGTCCAAGCCTTTGTCTCATCCCTCTTGAATATTCACCAGCTTTTTTATCTGCAGCATCTGAGAGACCCACCTGCTTTAGTAGTTTCGTTGCCCTTTCTTTTGCTTCCTCTTTCGGAATTCCGTTTAATCTAGCTGTAAATAATAGATTATCCATCCCGGTCATATTCGTGTAAAAACCAACATTATCTGGTAAATAGCCGACTTTTCTTTTCACCTCAATCGGGTGTTTCGTTGCGTTAATGCCAGCAACTTTCACACGACCAGAAGTCGGTTCTGTCAAACCAAGCATCATTAAAATGCTCGTTGTTTTTCCTGCCCCATTTGGGCCCAGTAATCCGAAAACTTCCCCTTTATGAATCGAAAGAGATAAATGATCAACAGCAAAATGATTGTGATAGCTTTTAGTAATCTGATCTAGTTCAATGATTGCTTCTGCCATCATTATCTCCTCCCATATTTTCTAATAATCAGATAAAGGCCCACAACCACTCCTGCGATGATAAGGATAGCCACAAATCCCCACAAAGTAGAAGTTTCAACAGAAATTCTAAAAGTAGCATCTGCACTTGCTTGATCCGCTGTTGCTTTAAAGGTTGTCACATAGTCCCCCGCAATGGCATCTTTTGGTGCAGACACCTTTGCTTTAATTGTTTTTGATTTACCAGGCTCAAGTTCGGCAATGGTCGATTCATTGAATTCTGTCTCCCAATTGGTAGGTGTCTCAGCTGTAAGCTCGATATCTACTAATGGAGAAGTACCGGTATTTTTGACAACTAATTCAATGGTTTTGTCATTACCAGCGTTGATCGTATCACTTAATACCTCTGATTTCGTGCTGATCTCTATATCATAAGACCCGGTTACAACCGCTTCTAATTTTAAATCTGAGCTCGAATCATTTGTAGCCGCCGTGATGGGAATATCGTAAGTGCCTGCTTCTACATTTTGCGGTGGTACGGCTTCTACAGTGATGTCTTTGGATGTATTAGGCTCTAGCGAAACAGATGTGACAGATTTTGAATCCGATAGAAAGCGAACAAGCCACCCATCTTTTACATCGCTGCTTAAAGTATAGTCTTGTGTTTTGGTTGTTTTATTGTTTAACGTAACGGTATAAGAAAATGTTTCATCCGCATGCCCTTCTAGATTCGCTTGATCTGTTGTTAGTTCCGATTTAAGTGAACCCTGTTCCTTAACAGAAATGGATAAGGGAACAGATGATTGACTGTTTCCATCTGTAGCCACTAGTTGGAATTCATGATCTCCTTTGTCGGCATCGAGAGGAATGGAAATCTCTACTGTAATCGGTGTTTCGCTATCTCCTTTTACAGACAATTCCTGAATATCCGTTCCATTTGAACTAATGGTGTAATCCCATCCTTTTGGTAGTCCCTCCATGTCAAAGGACATCGTTTGAATGGATGATCCGTTATTGATGACATCAATGTCATAATTCATCTTTTCACCTGGTGAGGCCGTCACTCGGGTATAAGCTGAAAATAAAGAGATGTTGTCCATGGCAAAAGCTCGACTCATTGGGAGCATGGACCCAACTACGATAATCGCAATGGCAAACAACGAAAATAACCTTCTTTTGAGCATGATACATTCCCCCTGTTTTTGTTATTCATATTGGATACGCAGCCCGTTCCATTTTGGATTTGTCAAAAGTGAAAAAAATTGTAAAATGTTAATAAGATCGTCTGTGAGGGGGGGATTCCATGGAGGATAATCAAGAAAGCATCCACTTACTTCAAAGTATCTCTCAAGGTTCTCGTCATGCCTTTGACCTTTTTTATGAAGAATACGTTCAATTTGTTTATAACATTGCCTTCCAGTATACAAAGGATCATGGAGAAACCGAGGACCTCTGTCATGATATCTTTCTGGAAGTATTGCAGAAAGCGGATCAATATAATCCCGCGAAAGGCAGTGTGAGAGCATGGCTTGCGGTGAAAACAAAAAGTCGCTCATTGGATCGCTTACGCAAAAAGAAAGCATTATTAACGAATAGACTAGAAGAATTATTAATTGGAGAGGAAAAAAGCGCAGATGTCGAATTTCTTGCCCAATTAGAGCAATCCATTATTTTCGAGGCGCTGAAATCTATTCCAAACGAGCAACGAGAAGCGATTATTCGATCTTATTTTCAGGGTGAAACCCATAAAGAAATTGCAAGCACCATGAATAAACCATTAGGATCCATCAAGTCCCTTATACGATACGGTTTAAATAATATGCGAAAACAGAAGTCGTTGCTCAACTGGGTCCAATCAGGTGGGGGTGAAAAGAACAATGGCATGTAAACATTCTATGTCTGAACAGACAATCGTTGATTACGTATTAGGCAATATAGCGCCTAACGAGGCAATAAAGGTAAGCACCCATTTAAAAGAATGTGAAAACTGTCAACAAGTGTTCAAACATTGGCAAAGTGTTCTACTTTCAGAGAAAGAGCAGTCCTATTCTCCTTCTCCTATACTGAAGGAAAAGATCTGGGAGAGTTTTGAAACGAAACAAAAAAGAAAAGGGATGCCTCTTTCAAGTAAAAAAATCTTTTCAATGGCCTCCTTCGCTGCAATTGTTTGTCTATTTGTCGGCCTGTTTTATTATAATCAAAATAATGCGGGAAAAGGTTCTGTGCATATCGCACAATATAATGAAGCAAATATCCAAGATTTCCAGGAAAAACCCGATACCCAGCAATTAAATATTATTCCGGTGTCCAATAAGGAAAGGGTAGAGGGGAATATATGGATCAATCAAATGACAGACCAAATGTTTTTAGAGGTAGATGGATTAAGACCGTTAAATGACCAAGACTACCAACTATGGATTCTTTATAACAACGATAATATTCAACACAAAATCATGCCAATTGAAGATGGCTCAACCCGAATCCTTATTCAAGGTAAGGATTTCAGCCATTTGAAACGAATTAAAGCAAGTATTGAACCTAAAGGTGGCAGCATCGTTCAAACTGGGCCGGATACTTTTATCGTTGAGGTGAAATATTAAGTGCTCAGGGAAAATAAATAATGACCATAATGCAATAACTTATGGGGTAGCTCCAATTTTTCGCTGTTGAGCAAATTATAAAATTTTAGCTTGTGGATAAGTTCTAAATGTGGGTGTTGACGTCCGGCTCCAGCGCCCAGCGACTAGCAAACTTTCGGTGCCTTCCTACGATAAGTCAACATCAGCTCGCCTTTCAATGTCTAGCTGCAGGCGGTAGGGGCTCGAGGTCAAATAACCTGGAATCCTGGAAGGGTAAGAACGCCCTTCCAGGATTCCAGAACATTTGCTTGTCGCCCCTGAACAACCGCCTTCCGCTTTTCGTAGCTCGCTGTGTTTCCTTTATCTCGTCAGGCCCCTAAAAAGTTTGTACGTCGCTAAACGGGCGCTTGCGCCTTTGTTCCTAAAACAAATGCCAGGAACTAACACAATTTAGCCCCTGGCATAGTTTGATTAAGCGTACATTTCAGCTACTTGTTTTTGTAATTTCTCATCTTCAAGATATTCATTGTACGCCATTTGTTTATCGATCAAACCATTCGGTGTAATTTCGATAATGCGGTTTGCAATCGACTGTATAAATTGGTAGTCGTGGGAAGCAAAAATAATCGAGCCTTTAAATTTAATTAACCCATTATTTAACGCTGTGATCGACTCTAAATCAAGGTGGTTCGTTGGCTCATCAAGTAGAAGGACATTGGCCTCTGTAAGCATCATTTTCGAAAGCATGCAACGAACTTTTTCTCCCCCTGAAAGAACATTGGCCTTTTTTAGTGCTTCTTCGCCTGAGAAGAGCATTCTTCCAAGAAATCCTCTTAAAAAGCTTTCCGTCTGATCGTTTGGTGAATATTGACGCAGCCAATCGACAAGAGGAAGTTCACTACCTTCAAAATATTCCGCATTATCCTTTGGAAAGTAGGATTGTGAGGTTGTCACACCCCATTTGAATTCCCCTTCATCAGCTTCCATTTCACCCATCAAGATTTTAAATAAGGTTGTTTTTGCGATTTCGTTATTACCTACAAGCGCAATTTTATCATCCTTATTCATAGTAAAGCTAATACGATCAAGCACTTTAACACCATCAATAGTTTTAGATAAGTCTTTCACGGTTAACAGATCATTCCCGATTTCACGTCCTTGTGTAAAAGCAATATAAGGATAGCGGCGGGACGAAGGTTTAATATCTTCAGGTGTAATTTTTTCCAATAATTTCTTACGGGATGTTGCTTGTTTTGATTTCGCCGCATTCGCGCTAAATCGGGCAATAAATTTCTTTAATTCTTCGATTTGAGCTTCCTTTTTTGCATTGCGGTCTTGAGCCAATTTTGTTGCGAGTTGACTAGATTCATACCAGAAGTCATAATTACCAACGTAAATTTCAATTTTACCAAAATCAAGATCAGCAATGTGGGTACAAACCCTATTTAGAAAATGACGATCATGGGAAACAACGATAACCGTATTTTCAAAATTCATGAGAAATTCCTCTAGCCACTGAATCGCTTTTAGATCAAGGTGGTTCGTCGGCTCGTCAAGAAGCAGGATATCAGGATTTCCAAATAGAGCTTGTGCGAGAAGCACCTTTACCTTTTGACTGCCGGTAAGCTCAGCCATTTTCTTGGAATGGAGTTCTTCATCGATTCCAAGACCTTTTAAAAGAATCGCAGCACTAGATTCCGCTTCCCATCCATTTAATTCTGCAAATTCACCTTCAAGTTCGGCAGCCTTAATACCGTCTTCATCTGTGAAATCCGATTTCATATAAATGGCGTCTTTTTCTTTCATGATTTGATAGAGTCGTTCATGCCCCATGATCACAAGCTGAAGCACTTCAAATTCTTCATATTCGAAATGGTTTTGTTTTAAAACGGTAAGGCGCTCATTTGGACCGAGACTGACATTCCCAGTTTGTGGCTCAATGTCACCAGAGAGAATCTTAAGAAACGTTGATTTGCCTGCTCCGTTCGCACCAATTAACCCATAGCAATTACCTAGGGTGAATTTAATATTGACATCCTCAAATAATTTTCGATCCCCATATTGTAAACTTACATTATTAACAGTCAGCATATATGCATAATTCCTCCAAAGAAATGATTATCACAGCAAGCTTATGCGTTTTAACTAAGTAAGTCAATGATCTTGAGCTGATTTACTGTAATTAGGTTGGGCGAGATTTTAAAATAAATGTTTGGGAATATGGGGAAAGCCACTTACTGAAACGATTCACAATGATTTCAGTAACTGGCACCCTTTATCTTAAAAATAAACGTTCACTTTTCCTTCGTTCGTTTTCAATGCTTCGTTCTATCCTTCTTTGTTCCGCACGATATAACATAACTAATTGCCGAGCTTTGCCTTCGTATTTTTCGTTAACAGATATGGCAATGTTATTCTCCCCTCTTCCAAACCAAAGGGCTGTTTGCCAATCAATCGGCGCCGAATATTTTGGCCTAAGGTCACTATTTTTCAATAGCGCAAAAATACGATGGGATTCCCCTATACCTTTTTCATTCGCTTCATATATTGTTACCATCCCTTTGGAGCTCTTAACTAAATAAATGGCTATGGCGATTAATATAAAAAATATGAATAGAGACAATGGGTATCACCTTTCCGGCAAAATATTCTAGTTATAATGTTAACGTTTACTTGACCATTTCACCATCACTAAAGTAAATTGCAGTTTGCCAATCAGTCGAAGCCGAGTACTGTCATCTAAATAAACTATTTTTTCAATCAGGCAAACACAGGCTGAAACTTCCTTAATTTTCCAGTTTAAATTAGTTATTCCCAGAATGAGGGTCTGTAAACATAACCCATTAATACCAATAATTGGGGTATAATCCTTTTGCTATGTACTAAAATAGTTTACGGATTGTCTCAGTACAGTTATCGAACAAAAAAGTCCTAGGTGGTCCTTATTTCACCGAGGACAAGTATATTATTTTTTAACTCAATTCTTCTGAATTTGTTGTTGCAGGTTCTATATTGGCTAAAATTGAATTTTCCTTTTTGCCATGTAAGAAGTAGTAAAGAATGATCGTAGCAAGGACCATTACTCCCATAATGATATACAAAGTGCTATATCCCGTTAAGGGGATGACGAATCCTAACAGATACGGACCAAATCCAAGTCCTGCATCTAATGCAATATAGTAAGTGGATGTAGCCAATCCCATCCGATGCGGCGGTGTCATCTTCACGGCAATCGCTTGTGTGGTTGATTGCATATTACCAAAACCAAGACCAATCAAGACACCGGCTAGTAATAGTGAGATGCTGTTGGCCACGGTACTTAACAGTAGTAACCCTGCTCCAAATAGGATGAAGGCGGGATACATGATTGAATTTGCTCCTTTTACGTCCATTAAGCGTCCAGTGAATGGGCGAGATACTAAGATCGCTATGGCATAAACGACAAAAAACAGGCTTGCTGTATCGACCAAGTCAATCTCAATCGCATAGAAATTAATAAAGGATAGAACACTTGAATACCCAAGCGATAGGAGAATAACAACGAGCGCAATGGGGAAGGCTTTTGGTTCCAGAAATTCAGATAGCTTCCATTTTTTACTGGCCACTTCTTTGGGTGGTTTACTAACTTCTGGTATGTTTACAAATAGAGAGATAATAAAGCTAATGATTCCGAGTGCAAGACAGAAGCCAAAGATTGATTCAAAACTGGTGTGTTGGCTCATATAGATTCCGATGAAAGGGCCGATAGCTGTAGCCAGTGTAATACTCATACTGAAAAAGCCGATTCCTTCACCTTTACGCTCACCAGGTATCACCTCAGCAACAATAGTTCCTGTTGCCGTACTTGCCATTCCTAATGCAATTCCATGTAATAAACGAGTAATCAGCAAAACTGTAATCCCTGCGTGGATAAAATATAAAAGGGATGTCAAAATAAAAAAGATCAGACCAAAATATAACATCTTTTTATTGCCAATGGATGTAATCATCCGGCCAATGAACAAGCGCCCTATTAAAGTTCCAATAATAAAAATACCTGTAACAAGTCCGGCCTGACTTTCCGAAACATGAAATTCCTCAACGGCATAGACGGCCATTGTTACTAACAATAAATAAAAAACTAAGTATAGGAAAAAATTAGCCGCTGATACGATTATAAAGTCTTTCGTCCATAATTTTGAGCTCGATTGATTCATAGCTCCATCTCCTTACTTCATTAGGTTGCTTCTCACTTTTTCCATGATTTGAATGATTTTCTGTTGTTCTTCTTCCGATATGCCTTTTAAACATTCCTCTTCGAACTGATCAATGGTGACACGAACTTGCTCGTAAACCGTTCTGCCAAGAATCGTCAACTGCATTCGTTTTTCGCGCTTATCTTTGCCTGCGAGTTGCTCTACATAGCCCAATTCCTCTAATCGCGAAAAGGTCCTCGTGATGGTTGGTTTCTCCACACCTTGATAATTCGCAATTTCTACAAGCGTCGCTGAGCCAAAATTATATAAATAGTACAAGATCGTCCATTGGGCTCGATGCAGCTTATGCTTGTTTAGCTCGACATTCAGCTGATTTTCAAACGGACGATATAACATCATCAATTGGTGAAAGAATTTTTGTCCAGATTGTATGGGAATCACCTCCACAATTAGTTACTATAGGTAACTGTTATCTTAGGTAACTATAAAATCTTATCAGCTATTTTTAATAATGTCAATAGTCGTATTAGGACTTTATTAGAAGGGGAATTGTGTTCATTAGGCTGTCTCTTGTAAAAGTACAAGCATGTGAGAATTTTTATCCATAAGCATCCTTCCTCATCTTATCCTAGTGGGGGACAGTCTCTTTTAGGAATGAAGCAATTTTAAAGAAGGCATACTAATACTATCTTTTTTCAAGGTAGGAGGGATTCGTTTGAGTAAAGGTAAGGATACGTTGTCGATCTTTGCTTTAGGTGGCTTGAATGAAATTGGGAAAAATATGTATGCCATTCAATACGGTGAGGATATTGTCATAATTGATTGTGGGAATAAGTTTCCGGATGAAAGTTTATTAGGTGTTGATCTAATCATCCCCGATATCACGTACTTAGTAGATAATAAGGAAAAAGTAAGGGCATTAATTATTACCCATGGACATGAGGATCATATTGGGGGAATTCCCTTTTTCTTAAAACAATTGAATATCCCTGTTTATGCTACACGTTTTACTCTTGGATTAATTGAAATCAAATTAAAGGAACATAAACTTCTGCGGGAAAGTGAATTGATTGAAATCAATCCAAACTCGAAATTGAAGTTCGGCCAAATGGAGGTCAGTTTTTTCAAGGTATTTCATAGTATTCCTGATTGTGTAGGGGTTGTATTTCAGACACCAGAAGGGAATATTGTACATACGGGGGATTTTAAGTTTGATTTAACACCAGCCAATCAAGAGTATTCGGATATTCATCGAATGGCGGAAATCGGGAGAGAGGGTGTTTTGCTTTTATTATCGGAGAGTACAAATGCCGAACGTCCTGGTTTCACTCCATCGGAACGAATGGTTGGGAAACATTTAGAACAAGCATTCATAAAGGCAGATGGCAAAGTGTTTGTAACAACATTTGCATCCAATGTGAGCCGTCTTCAACAAGTGATCAACGCCGCACAAAAAACGAATCGCAAACTGGCTTTACTTGGAAGAACGATGGTCAATGTCGTAAAAGTCGCGATGGATTATGGGTATTTAACTGTACCAGATGAAATGCTTATTGAACCACGTGAGGTCAATGAATGGCCTTCTGAGAAGGTGGCGATTCTTTGCACAGGAAGTCAAGGGGAACCGTTGGCTGCACTTGCGCGTCTATCTACGGGAGACTTCCGCGATGTCGAGGTAGATCCAGGCGATACGGTGATTTTTGCAGCGGGTCCCATCCCTGGAAATGAACGAGGAATTACGACCATCGTTGACAACTTATATGCGCTCGGGGCTCATGTCATTTATGGATCAGGAAGTACTTCAGGTATGCATGTTTCAGGCCATGGTTATCAAGAAGATTTAAAATTAATGTTAACCTTCATGAGGCCCCAATATTTTATACCGATTCATGGGGAGTACCGTATGTTGCACCATCACCGGATGTTAGCGGAATCGGTTGGCGTCGAGGAAGGAAATACGTTTATCTTGAAAAATGGTGATGTCTTGGATATAGAAGAATCGATTCCGCGCCAGACTCGTACGATTCCAGTAGGAAACACATATGTAGATGGAGGCGAAGTTGGCGATTTGGAGTATGTGTTACGTGACAGGAAACAGCTTTCAGAAGACGGCATGCTGATGATTATTATTACGATCGATAAGGAGGAAGGAGAGCTTCAGGCTGACCCTGAGATTCTTTCTCGCGGATTTACGGATGGGAATTTCTCAAAGCTTCGGAAAGAAGTAAACCGAATTACGATGGAAACGATTCGAGAACTACAAGCAGAAAATCGAATCAAACGAAATATTATTAAAAAACAAATCAAGAAAAACATCCGACAATTTGTATATACACATGCAAAGAAAAAGCCAATGATTGTACCGATTTTGATTGAGGTTTAGTTTGTTGGCATATAAAAAAGAAAGAAAAGCACCAAGTCCCCAAGCAATTCCAACTTGCCTGGGGACTGGTACATTGAATTCATTCCCAAATTTCTTTGGCTGTATCCACTACAAATTTTAATTTCTCCCATTGTTCTTCTTCTGTTAGAATATTGCCGTGATGGGTGGAAGCAAAGCCACATTGTGGGCTCAAGCAAAGTTGTTCTAAAGGTACATACTTTGTTGCTTCTTGAACTCTTGCTTTAATCGCTTCTTTGTCTTCTAATTGACCCGTTTTTGAAGTCACTAATCCTAGAACGACTCTTGGCCCACCCTTAGGTATATATTTAAGAGGTTCAAAGGAGCCTGAGCGTTCATCGTCATATTCTAAGAAAAACCCGTCCACTTTTTCATTCGCAAAGACAATCGGTGCGACAGTATCATAACCTCCTGAGAACGAGTAGTCAGAGCGATAGTTCCCCCTGCATACATGGGTTGTCACAGTCAGATCTTCTGGTTTCCCTTCAAGGACGCCGTTCACAACTCTTACTGCTAATTCAGCTAGATATTTCTTTTCTTCTGGAGGAAAGTCAGCTGTTGCAATAACCGCTAAATATACATCATCTAATTGAAGATAGCGTATGCCAATTCGATAGAACTCCCGTATGGTTTTTCTATATGCCTCAATAATATCTGATGCAAACTCTTCATAGTCTTTGTATTGTCCATTGATGATGTCTGGGTGGAAGAATTGGTTCGGACTTGGAATTGTAAACTTCACAACAGCCCGATCGCCAACAATGTCTAATAGCTCTTTCGCTTGTTGGAAGAACGGATGATTCGGATTGTACGCCACTTTATCGACAAGCCTCACAGCATAAGGGTCTGTTTCTTGTTTTGAAAAATTATATCCATGTTCCGGAATATACCCTTCAGCCCCTAATAGATGTTCCATAAAAGTAGAATGCCACCAGTCACGACCAAATTCCCCTTCGGTTACGACTTGTAACCCAGCCTCAATTTGTTTATCAATGGCTCGCTTAATTTCCTGTAATTCAACTTCATGAAGCTGTTCAGCCGAGATTTTTCCGTCCTTAAAGTCCTTTTTCGCCTTTTTAAGATTTTCCGGCCGTAATAAACTTCCTACTTGATCCGCCCTAAATGGAGTCTGAACGAGTGTCTTTGTCATAAATATCCCCCTATCGGTAATGTACATTAGGTCTACAGGATGTAGATCACAAAGGCGTTGCGCCAGAACGGCGCGAACTTAGCCTTTTATCATTGAAATTAGTTTACCATTGAAAAAATGTTATAGGTAACATATAAATTTTATCCCTCGTTATAGCTTTAGACTATATCAAATAGTTTAAGTTCCCGATTTGTAAATTATATTTGCGCTGACTTTCAACAATGAATCTCTTATTCATGTAGATATTCTTCAACTGATCTTGGTGCTGAGTAGGAAGTGACAGGTAGTGCAATATATTGTATACTCAATATTAAAAAGGGTTATGTAAGGGGGATAAATAGCTATGCCGATACCTTCAGATCATTTAAAACCAATTCGGCTAACGGCAAAGGAATCTGCTTTTAGTCAACTGCAACAATGGATTATTGAGGGAACGCTTCAGCCGGGTGAGAAGTTGAATGATACAGAACTAGCGAAAGCTCTTGGGGTTAGTAGGACACCCGTTAGGGAATCATTACAATTGCTAGAAGTACAGGGACTTGTAAAAATGTATCCGGGCAAGGCTACTCAGGTAACGGAAGTGGATAGGGAATCCATCAAAGATTTACTGCCACCCTTGGCGGCGTTACAATCTCTGTCTGTCGAATTAGCTATCTCACATTTAACAGATGAAGTTGTGGCTTTACTAGAAAATACAAACGAACGGTTTGCGAAGGCGATCCGATCGGAAAATTATTATTCGGCCTTGAAAATTGATGAAGAATTTCACCAAATTATTGTCGATGCGGCAAAAAATAGCTATATACAATCAATGCTCGCATCGTTGCAGCCGCACGTAAGCAGATTATTCTTTTACAACTCCATTATTTTGACCGAAAAATCCATAGCCGAACATGCTGACATTGTTAAGTTCATGAAGAATGGGGATGGTGTGAAGGCCTCTTCCATCATGAAGAACAATTGGTTGCGCGCTATTGAGGAATTCCAAACTTCCCAATCAACATGACGGAAGTCAATCCTTATAAATCATAATGGCAATAATAAAAAGCAGGGCATTTTAAAAAGTTGCGCCTGCTTTTTATATTTTGCAGAGATAAAAAAGCTTTAGTTAATAATGATGAGGCTCCATTTCATTTTGTGCCTCTACTTTGGATGGACTTATTATTCGAATTACGATCGATGTAATTATCATAATGATCAAGGCAGGTAGTAACCATCCAAGTCCTTTGTCATACATGGGTAGTGTTTTTTCGTAGAATGACAGGAACGGCGTCATCCATTCGAAATTATCTATTTTTAATGATTTACATAAAGCTTTCAAACCATCAAAAATACTAACCAAAAACGTAACAACGGTCGTTAACACATAGACTACGCGCTTATGATGAAATAACGGAGATAGAAAGGCTAAAATCATCAATACAATGGCCAGTGGATAAAGAAACATTAGAACTGGAACGGAGTATGTGATAATATTTGTTAGTCCAAAGTTAGCGAACACAAAGGTAAGGACAGAGAAAAATACAACCAACGACTTATAGCTGAATCTTGGAAATAGTGTTTGAAAATACTCGGCACATGCTGTTGTTAACCCAATGGCTGTTGTTAAACATGCCAGTGTAATCAAAACCGCCAACATGACCATGCCAAAAGCTCCGAAATAATAGGAAGTAGCGTTGCTTAGGACTGGCCCGCCGTTGTCAAAGAATCCAAAGGCTTCTGTGCCCGTTGCCCCCAGATAGGCAATGCCAATATAAATAGCGCCGAGTAACGTGATAGCAATTAAACCTGATTTTACCGTAGCACTAAGGATCCCGCTCTTTGAGGTTATGCCTAGTGAACGGACAGAGCTGATCACGATAATCCCGAATACAAGAGAAGCGAGTGCATCCATTGTGTTATATCCATCGAGAAATCCAGTTACAAACGCTCCATTTGTATAGCCACCGACTGGGTCCTGAATGGCACCTATTGGTCTTATCATCACCATAAACAATAGAATGGCGAGAAGGATGACAATACCTGGGGCCAATATCTTTCCAACATTATCAACAATCTTTGCAGGATTCAACGAAAACCAAAGAGTAGCAGCGAAAAACAAAAATGAAAAAATTAGTAATCCACCTTGTTGAAATCCATCACTTACGAAAGGGGCAATCCCCACTTCATAGGCAACTGTACCAGTACGTGGTGATGCAAAAAATGGGCCGATCGTTAAATAGAGAAGGCAGGTGAATAAGACGCCATACGTTGGACTTACTCTACTAGCAAGCTCCTGTAGGTTGCGGCTTCCAGAAAAACCTATCGCCAAAACCCCAAGTAGCGGTAAGCCGACGCCGGTAATCAGAAATCCTAGTACAGCTGGCCAAAGATTTGATCCAGCATTTTGACCTAATAGTGCCGGAAATATTAGGTTCCCTGCACCAAAGAATAAGGCAAATAACATAACGCCGATGGCAATATATTTAGAAAAAGGTACTTTTTCCTTTATCATATCTGTTCCCTCCATAGATGACTAAAATCTTTTACTTTTAGCTATATGCAATATATTAGAGGAGTCTATGATACTATCTTTCACCATAAAATACAATATATTACGGAGAAATCTTTAGAAAATGGATCTTCCAGATTTTAACAGGAAAAGAAGAAATCATCGTGTCAGGTGCACACCAGAAACTTTTACAAAATAAGAGGTTTTATTTTGATATGTATGAGAGTCAGTTTAACTTCACTCCGAAAGAATTCTTCCTCTTCAATCGTGTGAAAGGCGTGGTCCAACGATAAGGGGGAGATGAATTTCGGTTGGCGTAAACCAAAGGCTTTTATTTCCGGAACTAATGTTCTATAATGTGGTTAGATATAGCAGAGGAGGTGAGGGCTGTGTTGGTCAATCAAAAATATGAGATTTTCCCAACAGAAAAACAAAAAGAAACGTTAGATCGTTGGCTCCAATACTGCCGTCAAACTTATAACTCTGCCCTTTTAGATAAAGAGCGCAAATATAAACAAAACAGGGAAAATTACAACCGTTATGACATGCAAAAACAATTAACATTGGATAAAAGAAAATATCCATTTCTAAAAGAAATGCCCTCCCAGCCTCTGCAGGAAGTATTTGTGCGATTACAAAAAGCCTTTGAGAATTTCTTTCGCAAAAACGCCAGATATCCAAAACGGAAAAAATACAAAGAGTATACGAGTATGACGTTCCCTCAATTTGGATTCAACAAGAAAGGGAATCGAATGGCGATGTCCTTTTCCAGCAATGGAAAATTATATAATACAAGGTTAGGAGAAATAGATATTTTGCTTCATAGACCACTAGAAGGAATAATCAAGCAACTGATTGTCAAACGTCAAGGAAACAGGTGGTATGCTATTTTCTGTGTCGAAGGACAAGCGCCGCCAACTACTTTGGATATACATAATGCAATAGGAATTGACGTTGGAATCAATAAATATGCCGTTCTTTCTAATGGACTAGAGTATGAGAATCCAAGATTTCTTCGCAAAAAGGAAAAGCAATTAAAGAAAACTCAGCGAAGACTTTCCAAAAAGAAAAAGGGCTCGGCGAACTATTTCAAGCAAGTACAACGAGTTCGTCAATTACATGAGAAAGTGGGGAACCAACGTAGGGACTTTCTTCATAAATTAAGTTACAACTTGACGAAGGAATATTCGGTTATTGCTGTGGAGAATCTAAATATACGAAACATGGTTCGGAACAGAAAGTTAGCAAAGTCTATTTCGGACGCAGGCTGGGGTATGTTTCGAAACATGCTCACATACAAATGCGAAAGAAATGGAGGCGTTCTGATCAAGGTAGACCCAAAATTCACTTCACAAGATTGCTCCAGTTGTACCAATCTTGTGAAAAAGTCCCTATCTATTCGTACGCATATTTGCACGAAATGCGGGATGATACTTGATCGCGACCATAATGCAAGTCGAAATATCTTACAAAAAGCATTAGATGAGTTACTTACCATAACGGAATAGCTATCACTGTAGGGCAAGGTTGTGTCCGAACAGTATAATCTACGCCTGTGGAGACTGTGTAAGACCTATTGGGACAACCCCAATAGGTAATGGTTTATGAAACAGGAAGCCCCTTCTTCAAACAACCCGACAAATGTTAAGGAGGGGTCATTCACGGTGAAGAGTGAGCATTATCATGATATCGCTACGTTATTATATGAAGGAATTTTTGATGTGAAGGTTCCCGAAAAGGGGATCGCATTTAGGGGAGCGATTCAGGAGTACTATACTTCGATGACCAATTTATATAAAAAGGGCGAAGTTGGCGACTATCATGTAAGTTTACTTGAAGTGAAAAATAAAGAGAGGGGGATGTCTTGATGAGAATCAGCATATTAGACCAGTCACCCATCTCATCCAATCAATCTGCAAAGGATGCCTTGTATGAATCGATGAAATTAGCCCAGGCGGGGGAGAAATTCGGTTATACACGATATTGGATTGCCGAACACCATGATCTCCCCGGGCTTGCTTGTCCTGCACCTGAAGTGATGCTTAGCTTCATTGGAGCTCATACAAGCAAGATTCGGATTGGTTCGGGTGCCACATTATTACCCCATTATAAACCTTATAAAGTTGCGGAAACATTTAACTTACTGGCTACCTTATTTCCGAGTCGGATCGATATTGGAATTGGCCGTGCACCAGGTGGATCAGCCGAAGCCACCAATGCTTTATCCGATAATTTTTTGCAGAAAGTCTATCAAATGCCAAATTTGCTCGCAGATTTACTTCACTTTCTCGATCGTGACTTTCCTAAAGATCATGAGTTTTCAAAAGTGACAGCCGCACCTGTGCCACCTGTAACACCAGAGACGTGGCTACTTGGAACAAGTCAAAAAAGTGCGGTACTTGCTGCGAAAAATGGCTTGGCCTATGCATTTGGTCAGTTTATGAGTGAGGAAAATGGCGCTAAAATTATTCAAC
Source organism: Lederbergia ruris (assembly GCF_018332955.1). Lineage (NCBI taxonomy): Bacteria > Bacillati > Bacillota > Bacilli > Caryophanales > Bacillaceae > Lederbergia > Lederbergia ruris. The sequence goes on along the minus strand of NZ_BORB01000004.1, from coordinate 159,689 downwards.
AATATATAGATTCATTTGAACCGAAAAAGAGTGGCCAACTGCCACAAGTTCTTCTAACCGTTTCGGCGATTTGCGCAGAAACAACCGAAGAGGCAGAGGAAATCGCCATGAGTTCGCTTATTTGGCAACTACAAACAGAAAGAGGAAAGGGACAGAGGATTCCATCCATCGAGGAAGCCCAAAAATACGAACTAACGGATCAGGAAAAAGAAAAACTAAACATCATGAAGCAAAATATGATCATTGGAAATCCGCAAGAAGTAGGCAAAGCCCTTCATCAGTTACAAACAAAATATAAAACAGATGAAATGATGATCTTAACGATCACACACTCCCCGAAGGATCGGGTGAACTCCTATCGGTTAATAGCGGAAAAAGTTCTTTGAAAGTATTCGGGGACAGTTCCATCGTGTGCTAAAGTATTAACGTGGTGGGTCTGTCCCCGCCGATCCATTTTTAAGGAGAATCATGATGCTAAAATATACACTTTGCTTTATTAGAGAAGGAAGTAAATTACTGTTGCTGAACAGAACCAAAAGTCCAAATATGGGATTGTGGAATGGAGTTGGCGGAAAAATAGAAGAAAATGAATCTCCGACTGAAGGAATAGTGAGAGAAACACGGGAAGAAACGGGTATTTCCCTTGCCGAAGTCATCCATGCTGGAAATGTGACATGGGAAAGTGACCACGGAAACTCTGGAATGTATCTGTTTCTGGCGGACTTACCAGAAGGGGTGGAGATGCAAACGCCAATTAGCACCGAAGAAGGGATTCTTGAGTGGAAAGGAATCGATTGGATCTTAGCCCCCAACAACAAGGGGGTAGTAGACAATATTCCAATCTACCTACCTAAAATTCTAGACGGAAAAATGGGGTTCGAGTACAGATTTACTTATCAAGATGGAATTATGTTGGGATATGAGATATTAAGCTTGGGGAATCAAGTGGAAGTGTGATTAGAGGGGAGTAAGCAAGTTAGGATATTCTAACGAACTCAACTCCACCCAAGAATTAAATTAGTATAGTATTTTGAAATTAGAGAGTCTTAACAATGCTTGAAGTAATGTTGAATGGTTACGAAACAATTCTGAATTGTTTCGTAACCTAGCATTTTAGTAGGCTGTCCAACCGCCATCAGCAGCAACAACAGCACCGTTTACAAAGCTTGCCTCATCAGAACCTAAAAATAATGCAACATGGGCAATTTCCTCTGGTTTCCCAATTCGAGGATTAAGTGGCAATCCAACATTTTGCCTCGCTGCACCGAACTCACTTATATTCGTGATTGAGCTTCCAATGTTTGTTTCAACAGCTCCCGTTGCGATAGCATTGGTACGAATTCCCTTTTCAGCATACATATAGGCCGTATTTTTGGTGATCCCAATAACAGCGTGTTTCGTTTACTGAGAAGAGGATATACAAAAATGGAATTACTGCTATCTTATTGCTTAACTTAATGGCTATGGGGCCTGCCCCTCACGTGTTAAAGCTTTAACATGGTGGGGACAGGCCCTATTAAAATGTTATAATGTTAGAGTGCAAGAATAGAAGATTGTGGCTTTGTAAGAAAAGCGAAGCAGCTAAGGAGTTGGACTTTCAATGAACAAGAATGATATAGCCCAAATACGGAAACAATTCAAACTAGATAATGATTTATTAAAGGTGAAGGATATTTTTAATGTTTATATAAGAAAAGAGAGTAGTGAGATTTATCATCAGGAGAGTCAGCCGTTTCCGATGTTAGAGCGGGAGCAGCAGGAGTTGTTTATGGCGAATTTTAAGAAGGTGCTGACGGGGAAAGTGGATCAAAAGTTGTTTGAGGTGAGGTTTCAAGAACAAGCAGAAGATCATACCCAGGTTATTCTCTATGAGGCACTTGATATGGATGATGGGGAATGGGAAGAGCAAATGCTTAAGATTGTTGAAAAAATGTTTAGGGATGTAGAGTATGAAAAGGATATGGTCGTTACCTTTATTCGTGGGGAGTATTTTAAACCAACGAAGAAAAGTAATGATGAAGCGGAAATAAGCGATCGCGATGAGGTCTATTTACATCCTTTTATTCTTTGCAGTATGAATCAAACGGATCAACCGAAAAGATCCCTTGTGTTTGATTATATTGAAAAGGAGTTTAAGGCTAGTGTTGCTGTTGATTCCATCATCAACCTGAAATCCCCAGTAGCTGGGTTTTTATTCCCGAGCTTTACTGAAAACTCGGCGGATGTGAATCATATTCTTTATTCAGCTGGGAAGAAACTTGATTATCATTTTATTGAAAATGTCTTAAATGGGGAAGAGATCATGACAGCGGAGGACGATAAGGCTGTTTTTGAGGAAATTGTCAAAGAAGTTGTGGGAGAGGAAGTCGATACAAATACACTCTCCAATGTGTATGAAGAAATTAATCGGATTATCGAGGAAGAGGAAGAGGAAGAAGCACCTAAATTGGATTATAAAGACGTGGAACGCGTTTTAAAGGTAAGTGGTGTAGAAGGCGTCGATACCGATCAAGTAGAAATGGCCTTTCAAAAAGTGATCGATGATGAGAAATATGAGATGAAGGCAAGCAGCATCGTTCCGAACTATACGTCGAAATCCATTAAAATCCAAACAAAGGTCGCCAATATCTCGATTAGCCCGCAAGATATCAAGTATGTAAAACAAGTGAATCATAATGGCAAACGTTGCCTGTTAATTGAAGTGGACGAAGAAACGTACATTGACGGCTTTAAAATTATACCGGAGGCTTCATTGAGTTATTGAGGGTCTGTTCCCCCATGCTAAAGCATTAGCATAAGGGGACAGGCCTTCTCTTATCCTTCATCCACAACTTCTTTCAAAATTTCATAAGAGCGTTTTTGCTTTTCTGGATCAAAAATATAGGATACGGCCATGATTTCATCAACATGGTATTGATCTTGAAATTGTTTCATTTGCGCTCGAATGCTTGCTTTGCTTCCCATAAAAGTGAGACTACTCATGTTGGAGGCAATTGCTTTTTCATGTTCGTTCCAAAGTGTGTCCATATTGTCAACGGGCGGACTTAGTTTTACAGAAGATCCCCTTACAACGTTTAGGAAAAATTGCTGCATGGTGGTGGATTCACGTTTGGCTTCCTCGTCTGTTTCAGCGGCAATCACATTTAAACAGACCATCATATAAGGTTTGTCTAAATACTCGGAAGGCTGAAATTCACTCCGGTAAATATCAATGGCATCCGCCATCCATCTTGGTGCAAAGTGAGAAGCAAATACATAGGGCAAGCCTAATCTCGCTGCTAGGTGGGCAGAATCAGGAGAAGAGCCAAGAATGTAAATAGGAATATTCGTCCCAACGCCAGGATAAGCCTTCACCGCGCCTTGTTTTTCCTCTGGACCAAAATAAGTGAGTAACGATTTTACGTCTTCAGGGAAAGTATAGACGGTATCACTTTTGGATCGTCTTAATGCACTGGCTGTTAACATGTCCGTTCCCGGCGCACGGCCAAGACCTAAATCCAAACGATCGGGATAGATGGTGGCCATTGTCCCAAATTGCTCTGCCACTACCAATGGCGCATGATTAGGTAGCATGACTCCACCGGAACCCACACGGATTTTTTTCGTATGTTCTAAAGTATGTTTTATTAATATCGATGTTGCAGAACTGACAAGTGTAGCAGTATTATGGTGTTCCGCAATCCAATAGCGTGTATAACCCATTTCTTCCGTTGCCTGAGCCAAATCCACCATTGAATCAATCGCTTCTTTTGGTCCTTGCCCTTGTCTAATCGGAACAAGATTTAAAACAGAAACTGGAATTTGTATGTTTGACATGATTCCTTGTCCTTTCCTGTAGAAGTTAGGCATAGCCCCTTATCCCTACTATCGTAACAAGAATACGCGGAAAAACACATTGAAATGCTCCACGGCCATGCTCCCTCTGACTATTTATAGAAAAGGAATGGCAGCGCCCCCATTACTTTTCTCAACATTAATAACCAACGATTATCTTCTGCCTTCAAAAGGAAGCAACCTTATTCACTTAGTTCACTGATGACCCATCCCACTTACGAAAATAACATGATTACCTATGCACAAGTTAGGCAACGTTTAAGTAAAATACATGCAATATTTACACCCCCTTTACATGAGCTTCTCTTAAAATTGACATTCTGAAATTATACTAAATGTGTAATCAAGGAGGTGAGCTCGTTTGCTGGAATTGCAAAATATAGGCAAACAATTCAATCAAAAAATCGTTTTAGAAGATATTAATTTTGAGATTGAGTCAGGAGAAATTGTTTCACTGCTAGGCCCCAGTGGTAGCGGTAAAACAACATTATTACATATTATTCTTGGGCTAACGAAAATGGATCAAGGCAGGATCATTTTTAATGGCAAAGATTTGAGTCATGTCTCTATGAAGAATCGAGGATTTAATATTGTTTTCCAGGACTATGCTCTTTTTCCCCATTTAAATGCGTATGACAATATCGTATATGGGTTGAAAAATAAGCGAGGTCTTATATCAGAGAAGGAAATTCGGGAGTACATCGAATTTTTAGAGCTAAAACCGCATTTAACAAAGAAGATCGGCGAGTTATCAGGTGGCCAGAAACAAAGAGTAGCTCTAGCTAGAACATTAGTTATGAAGCCGAAACTATTATTGTTAGATGAGCCTTTAAGTGCCTTAGATGGAGTAATCAAGGAATCGATTAAGGAACGGATTCAGTCGATTGCAAGGGAATTTAAACTTACAACCATTATTGTGACACATGACCCTGAGGAAGCCTTAACTTTATCCGATAAAATTTTAATCATTCAAAATGGCGGAATTTCCCAGTTCGGTACACCACAACAAATTATCCACCAACCAAGTAATGATTTTGTGAAGGAATTTATCCTGAAGCAATTACATATTAAAAGGCAAAATATTTATCACTTATTCGGTGAAAAGTATGCATAGTGTGAAGCCAGAAATACGGATGGGTTATACGATCATATTATGTGTATTTGCTGTTTTTCTTGTCCTACCTTTAGGCTTCTTATTGATTCAATCGTTTGCAACAAATAAGGGATTCGACCTGACTCATTATCTTTCCGTGCTCTCGAACAAAGCGTTAATAGAGTCGTTTGGAAATAGTATAAAAGTTTCGAGCTTAGCAGCGGCGATCACGACTATTTTAGCCTTTGTGTTAGCCTATACTGTCCACGGCACGAGGGTGTATCGCCCGATAAAGACGGTCATTAAAACAGGAATTTTGATTCCGATGTTGCTACCGACTATTACATATGGGTTTGCGATTATGTATTCTTTTGGAAATCAAGGAATTATTACTAAGTTATTTGGCCGAAATTTATTTGAGATTTACGGATTTAATGGCTTATTAATCGGTTACTGTTTGTATACACTTCCGCCAGCCTTTTTGCTTATTCATAACTCGTTTCAGTATGTGGATAAGAAGTTTATCATTGTTTCAAAGCTGATGGGCGATGGGGTGGTTCGGAGCTTTATGAACACGACAATTCGTCCCTTATTGGGGACGATTGGAGGGGCCTTCGTCCTTTCGTTTATCCTTAGTTTTACGGATTTTGGCATACCTGCTTCCATTGGGGGAACGTATTCAGTTGTAGCTATGGGCCTCTATCAAATGATGCTTGGTTCGATTCCAGATTTTCATCAAGGTGCTGCGATTGCTGTTTTTATGTTAATCCCAGCTGGGTTTGGTGTTTTGCTTTTACAATATCTTGAAAAATTTAATTTCCATTATGACAAATTTAGTGACATCAAGCAGATTCAACATAAAGGACGAGATTTTTTCTTTGGCATCTTCTCATCTGTCATTTTGCTTTGCATGCTGGCCATTTTTATCGTCATGTTCGTTGCTCCATTGGTCCAGAGTTATCCCTATAATCTAGATTTTACAGGAAGACACTTTGCGAATGTCTTACAGTCAAGCGATCTAGTGAATGTCTATAAAAATTCTCTAATCGTTGCAGGGTTAACAGCGATCTTTGGGACGTTCATTGCGTATGGAGCAGCCCTTTTAAATACACGAACAACCGTGAAAGGAAGGGCCATAATCGACGTCATTTCCATGCTGACGAACTCAGTACCAGGGATGGTACTTGGAATAGCTTATTTATTGCTCTTTAATAACAGCAGTTTAAAGGGAACATTAATCATCATTGTGCTCTGTACGATTGTTCACTATTTTACTTCGCCCTATTTGATGGCCAAAAACGCTTTAGCGAAAATGAACCCGTCTTGGGAAACGACTGGTGAATTACTAGGCGATCATTGGCTTAAGACCGTTTGCCGGGTCATACTGCCAAACTCCGTTTCTACGATCTTTGAGATGGTGAGTTATTACTTCATTCACGCGATGGTAACGATTAGTGGGATCATTTTCTTGGTGACAGCTGAAACTTCTGTCGTCGCAAGTAAAATGAAAGAATTACAGCATTTTGCTAAATTCAATGAAATCTTCGTTTTATCGATTTTAATTTTTGCTACCAATTTAATCGTGAAGTTATGTTGTGATTTTTTGCAAACAAGAGTATCCAGTAAGGCTCATGGGTGAATTTAGCCATTACGAAGGGGAGGGAAAATATATGTTCAAAAGAATGCAAGGAATCTGGTTGTTTCTTATTGTAGGTTGTTTAGCACTTGCACTCGTTGGCTGTAATCAGGCAGGGGCTGCACCAGATGGAGCCAAAAAGGTGGCTATTGTAACGAATGGTGATGAGGAAGCTGTAGCTGCGATGGAAACGGCCTTAAAAGGAGCGGGCTACGAGGGGCAATACATTGTGCAATCGTTAGGGACATCAGAATTAGGGGGAAAGCTCATCGCAGAGGGAGATAAGATTGAGGCTGATTTAGTGACAATGAGCTCCTATTTTCTCGAAACAGCGCAAGAAAAGCATCAGATGTTCAAAGATTTAACTTTTACAACTCATGCCCTGGAGGAATATCCAGCCTACCATACGCCGTTTTTAGCAAATACGGGTGCTCTTTTTGTCAATACAGAGGTGCTCAAGGAAAAGGGGTTACCGACGCCAACATCGATCAAGGATTTAACCAAACCAGGATTTAAAGGACTTGTATCCATTCCGAATATGATGGATTCCTCAACAGGTTGGCTACTAATTCAAGCCATCCTTGCTGAATACGGAGAAGTAGAGGGGAAAGTGCTTCTTCGTGATTTATTGACAAATGTGGGACCACATCTTGAAAGTTCTGGTTCAGGCCCACTTAAGAAAGTACAGGCTGGAGAAGTAGCCGCTGGTTTTGGACTTCGTCATCAAGCAGTTCTGGCGCAGGAACAAGGCGCTCCGATTGATTATATTGATCCGATCGAAGGGAATTTCTCTTTGATTGAATCGATTGCCGTTGTGAAGAAAGAGGAACAAACAACAAAACTTGCCATGGAAATGGCGGAAGTAATTTTGCAGGATGGTAGAAAGGATTTGCTTACTGATTATCCAGTTGCTCTTTATGAAGGAGAAACGGTGAGTGACGTTCATAAACCAGCCCATACAAAAAAGTTTGCAGAGGCTCTGTCCGTTGAGCTATTAAAACAACACCAAGAATTTTTTCAATCTGCAAAATAATCAAAAGGAGAATGAGTGATATGAATAATTTGAAACTATTAACACCAGGTCCTTTAACAACAACAAACACAGTTAAAGCGGAAATGCTCTATGATCGTTGCACATGGGATCAAGATTATAAAGTAATCACCCAAAAGATCAGATCTCAGCTTCTTGAACTTGCAGGTGCTTCTATGCATGAATATGCGGCTGTACTGATGCAAGGAAGCGGGACATTTGTGGTTGAATCGGTTCTTCAAACGGCGATAACGAATGAGGATAAGGCTTTGATCATTACAAATGGGGCGTATGGGGAACGAATTGTCAAAATCGCTCAATATATGGGGCTTCATTTTAGTGAATATCGTGTAGACTATCATCAATATCCAAAAGAAGCGGACATTCGAACAATTTTAGAAGAAGATCCAGCTATTACACATATGATCATGGTTCATTGTGAAACCACAACAGGAATATTAAACCCAGTTGACATGGTTGCCAAGCTATCGAAGGATTTTGGTAAAACATTAATCATTGACGCCATGAGCAGTTTTGGCGGAGTGGAGATGGATATACCGTCCCTTGGAATTGACTATTTAATCAGCAGTGCCAATAAATGCATTCAAGGTGTACCGGGTTTTGGTTTTGTGATTGCTAAGCTAGAAGAGTTACTAGGATGTGGAGGAAACTCTCGAAGTTTATCCCTTGATTTATATGATCAATGGCGAGAAATGAATCGAGACGGGAAATGGCGCTATACATCGCCAACACATGTTGTTGCCGCCTTTTCAAAAGCGCTGGATGAGTTAATGGCGGAAGGAGGGGTTTCTGCTAGATATACACGTTATCGAAAGAATAATCAGATTTTAAGAGAAAGACTTGAGAGATTAGGAATACACGCCTATATTTCGGAAGAAAAACAGTCACCGATTATTACAACCTTTCTTTTCCCAAATGAATCCTTTGATTTTGGAGACTTCTATGCTTATGTAAAAGAAAGAGGCTTCGTCCTCTACCCTGGAAAGCTAACAGATGTCGACACATTCCGAATCGGGAATATTGGTGAAATTTATGAAGAAGACATTCTAGCATTGTGCAATATTGTGGAAGAATATATGGGAGTGATGGTGAAATGAATAAAATAGAAGGCGTAATTTTTGATTGGGCGGGAACAACGGTTGACTTTGGCTGCTTTGCTCCTGTAAATGTATTCATAGATATTTTTAAAAATGTAGGCATTGAAGTGACGACGGAGGAAGCGAGGGCGCCAATGGGCATGCTGAAGATAGACCATATTCGTGCCATGCTCGCAATGCCAAGAATTTCTGCATTATGGGAAGAAAAGTTTGGAAGAATGTTCAATGAACAGGATGTCGAGGACCTTTATGCAGAATTTGAACCTGTTCTACTGTCTTCCTTAAGCGAATATATAAATCCAATTCCGGAAGTGGTGGAAACCGTTGCGGTCTTAAGAGATCAGGGCCTGAAAATTGGTTCTACAACAGGGTATACCCAAACAATGATGGATATTGTGGTACCTAATGCAGCGGAAAAAGGGTATCGTCCAGATTTTTATATTACACCTGATGGAACAAATTCCCTCGGAAGACCTTATCCTTATATGATTTATCGAAACATGGAAGCTTTAAAGTTATCAGCCCCTTGGAGGGTCGTAAAAGTAGGAGACACGGTCTCAGACATGAAGGAAGCTGTTCATGCGGGTGTTTGGGCGGTGGGCGTCCTTATTGGTAGTTCAGAAATGGGCCTTAGCTTAGCTGAATTTGAAGCTTTATCTGAGACAGATCAAGAGAAAATCATCTCGGAAACAGCATCCACCTTTTTACAAAACGGAGCAGATTTTACAATCAAATCGATGAGCGAGCTACCTCCATTAATTGAGGAAATCAATGCCCTTATTTTAGAAGGTAAAAGGCCTTATACAAGCTAAGATGGGTAAGTTGGTGAATGAAAAATGGTGTGAAATAGATTTGTTAGGAGCCCCTGGGACTAAAAAGTTCCAGGGATTTTTGCATGAGAAAGTGTTCACAAAGTGTTCAACTATGTTATAATATTCTATATAAATATTTTAATCTATAAAGAATATAGACTTACTATAATTGGTGATTATGATACAGAAAAGGTGAGTCCCTAGGCTTTGTCATGGTTTGCTGGGACGCTTAAACAGGAGCGCTTACATCTTTTCTGCAAATCTCTAGGTATAAGGATATGGTAAAAATGAGTAACAGACAAGAGAAAACAGACGTTATCTTAATCGGTGCCGGGGTTATGAGTGCGACTTTAGGGACGATCCTGAAGGAATTAGCACCAGACTGGGAGATTAAGGTTTTTGAGAAACTTGAGAAGCCAGGGGAAGAAAGCTCTAATGAATGGAATAATGCGGGAACAGGACACTCTGCACTATGCGAACTAAATTATACCGTTGAAAAACCGGATGGTTCACTCGATATTAGTAAAGCGATTAAAGTGAATGAACAGTTCCAACTATCCAGACAGTTTTGGTCTTATTTGGTTAATCGTAATCTGATCCGTCATCCACAAGACTTTATCATGCCATTGCCGCATATGAGTTACGTACATGGGGAGGAAAATGTAAACTTTTTGAAAAAACGTTTTGAAGCCCTTTCCAACAATCCTTTGTTTCAAGGGATGGAATTTTCCGACGACCCTGAAAAGTTAGCGGAATGGGTTCCACTTATGTTGAAGGATCGCAATTTAAATGAGCCTATAGCTGCAACAAAAATTGATTCTGGAACAGATGTTAATTTTGGTGCTTTAACGCGTATGCTGTTTGACCACTTACAAAGTCATGATGTCGAGATCAACTATAAACATAGTGTGAATAACATCAAACGTACGAGTGACGGGCGCTGGGAATTAAAAGTAAAAAATCTTGACAGTGGTTCTGTCGAACATCATACGGCGAAATTCGTCTTTATCGGAGGCGGAGGTGGAAGCTTACATTTACTGCAAAAATCCGGTATTCCCGAAGGAAAACATATTGGCGGGTTCCCAGTAAGCGGGCTATTTATGGTGTGTAATAATCCTGAAGTTGCAGAGCAACACCATGCAAAAGTATATGGTAAAGCATCGGTTGGGGCTCCCCCAATGTCGGTTCCACACCTAGACACAAGGTATATTGACAGCAAAAAATCGTTGCTATTTGGACCATTTGCTGGATTCTCACCGAAGTTCCTTAAAACAGGGTCTATCTTTGACTTGATCACGTCCGTGAAACCGCATAATGTCATAACAATGTTGGCAGCAGGCGTTAAGGAGCTGTCCTTGACAAAATACTTGATCCAACAACTGATGTTATCGAAAGAACAACGTATGGAAGAGTTACGCGCGTTTATTCCGAATGCCAACAGTGAGGATTGGGATTTAGTTGTGGCTGGCCAACGTGTCCAAGTGATTAAAGATACGACTACTGATGGAAAAGGAACATTGCAATTTGGTACTGAAGTGGTAAGTGCCGAAGATGGCTCTATTGCTGCTTTGCTCGGTGCTTCTCCAGGTGCATCTACCGCTGTTCACGTTATGCTTGACGTTATAAAAAGATGCTTCCCAGAACATTTAAAAGAGTGGGAACCAAAAATTAAAGAAATGATTCCATCCTATGGCGTATCATTAGCGGACAACCCAGAACTTTTCCACGAAATTCATACTTCCACAGCGCAGGCGCTTGGTTTAAGTGAAGACTCGGCAAACCAACTCCATTCTGCGGCTGAAGAAACAAGAGTATTAGAAAAAGTCTAGGAAAATATATAAATAAAGAACCTTTAATCATAAATTGGATTGAAGGTTCTTTTCTATTATTCTTCTCCTAACCTCCTCATCTCGTTCATGATAGCCAAAATGAAGAAAACCAAGCACAAATAGCGAGGTTTGTATGTAAGGCATTGCTTTTGCAAATAATAAATCATATCATGGCTTTTTTAAAAAAATGGTCATGTATCAACTATTTGCAAGCGAACTAGAACCCATGTAACATCAAGATAAGTACACTTGGAGCATAACAAAGGGGAGAGAATGTATATGACACTTGTTAATAAGCAAATTATTTTAGCTGAAAGACCAAAAGGGATGCCAGATCAGAACACTTTTCGTTTTGTTAAACAGGATGTTGGAGAACTGAAAGAGGGCCAAGTGCTTGTTCGAACTTTGTATGTTTCTGTTGATCCTTATATGAGGGGGAGAATGGAGGATACCGAATCCTATGTAGAACCTTATAAGGTCAATGAAGTGATCGAAGGGGGAGCGATTGGAGAGGTGATTGATTCCAAGTCCGATCGTTTTCAGCAAGGAGACGTGGTACTCGGAATGTTTGGTTGGCAAGAGTATTATATTGCCAATGAAAAAGAGCTAAGAAAAATTGATCCATCCCTTGCACCTATATCCACTCATTTAGGAATATTAGGAATGACGGGCTTAACAGCCTACTTTGGTTTGCTTGATATTGGCCAACCAAAGGAGGGGGAAACGGTTGTTATTTCCGGAGCGGCTGGTGCAGTTGGTTCTGTTGTTGGACAAATTGCCAAAATAAAAGGAGCGCGTGTCGTCGGGATCGCAGGTTCTGATGAAAAAATTCAATATTTGCAAGAGGAATTACAATTTGATGAAGGAATCAATTATCGTTCTACCAAAAATATGGAAGAGGCCTTAAAAGAGGCGTGTCCAGATGGGATTGATGTGTACTTTGATAACGTTGGAGGAGAGATTTCAGATGCAGTCTTTACTCAGTTAAATCGATATGCACGCATTCCTGTTTGTGGAGCGATTTCTTCTTATAATCTGGAGAAGACCGATCTTGGACCTCGCGTACAAGCTACTCTAATTAAAAAAAGTGCACTAATGCAAGGCTTCACCGTAGGGAATTATGCCAATCGTTTCAACGAAGGCGCAATGCAGCTCGGCCAATGGTTGCAGGAAGGGAAATTAACGTATCGGGAAACCATTAAAGAAGGCTTTGAGAATATCCCAAATGCGTTCCTTGATTTGTTTAAGGGAAATAATGTCGGGAAATTGCTTGTCAAAGTAGCCGATCGTCAATACCAGAATTGAATCGGCGTGTCTCTCGTAGCCTTTCTAACTAAAAAGGTCAACAGCTTAATCTTTAAGCGTTGACCTTTGTTCATAATAAGTGGCTCCTTAGGTGAATATTATGAATCCTCAAAGAAGAAATCCCATCTTCTTTGCTTCAAAGGTGAGTTCTTCACGGAATTTGGGATGGGCGATATCAATTAGTAATTTTGTTCTTTCAAAGATGCTTTTGCCTTTTAATTGGGCAATCCCATATTCTGTTACAACATAATCAACATCATTTTTTGAAGTTGTTACAACAGAACCAGGAGCTAAGGTCGGCCGGATTCTAGAAATGGTGTCATTTTTGGCCGTTGAATATAAACAGATAAAGCCTTTGCCGTTCTTTGCAAAGCGGACACCGGCCCCAAAGTCAGCTTGCCCGCCAGTAGAACTATAGTATTTACCAGAGACCGTTTCAGACGCACATTGACCATAAAAATCGACCTCCGTTGACGCATTGATCGCCACTATATTGTCTTCTTGCGCAATAATGCGTGGGTCATTGACTTGGTCAACAGGTAACATTTTAATGCTGTGATTATGGTCCATGAAATCGTACAGCTTTTTAGACCCTAAAGCGAAAGTAGCGACCATCTTCCCTTTATGTGTCTTTTTTTCAGTCCCAGTGATGACCCCGTGTTGAACTAAATCATAAATACCGTCTGTAAGCATTTCCGTATGGATCCCTAAGTTACGGTGATGACGTAATAATCCGACGACTGCGTTCGGAATCCCACCAATGCCTACTTGTAAAGTAGACCCATCTTCAATTCTCTCTGCAATATAAGTTGCAATCTTTTGATCAATATCCCTCACGGGGATTACCGGCAACTCGTGCAATGGTTGATTATGATGAACGAAACCTTCCACTTGTGAAATATGAATTTTGTTTTCTCCTACAGATCGAGGTACATATTCATTTACTTGGATAACAAACGGGGCTTTGCCAATAAAATGGGCCGTATAATCTGCTTCTGTGCCTAAAGAAAAATAACCGTCCCCATCCATAGGGGATGTTTGGCAAACAATCACAGGATTTTTCGTGACACTAGTTAGTAATTGCGGCATTTGATGAAAGTGATTAGGCATCAAATCACATTTCCCGCTTAAAAAAGCCTTCCTTGCAAACCCACTCATAAAATAAGAAATATAACGGATATTTGGGTGTTCTCCCTGGATGTATTTCCGATCTTTCATTTCTAAAATCTGATGTATTTTTAAACTTGAAAAGGCATTTGGATTCTTGTCAATCGCAGATAAAATATAATCAGGCTCGCCATTCCCCATAGCGACAATCACATCACGATGTTTAGATAAAATAGATAATAATTCAGTTAAATCCTTTTCTTTGATGGTCATGCCCAACTGTCCTCCTACGTTGATTATACTAGGAATATACCAACTATTAGGACCTGGTGTCAATTTAAGGGGGCAGTCCCTTTAAATAAATGTCATTAAAGAGGAGGCAATGGGCTTGGTTTTCACATATCATCTCACACAGGCGAGGATAGACCAACCATGTTAGTTTCCAAAAGAGAGGCTTGACCCCCATGCTTTATCACAATGGGGGTCAAGCCCTGTATTAAATGGATGCTTCGTAAATAGATTGAACGGCTTTCCTGAGAGTAGAGTTAAATTCTTCATCTGTTTGGTCGTTTCTCAAGTCTTGACTGAGGGCACGAGAGAAGCTGGCTATGAGGCCATCATTTTCTTTTAGTTTTGCATTGGCTTCATCAGCGGAGTAACCACCAGAGAGGGCTACGACACGAACGACCTTTGGATGATCGATTAATTCCTTATACAAGTTGGCTTTTGTAGGAATCGTGACTTTGAGCATGACATTCTCATCTTCACTTAAGTTATTGAGATGGTTTAGTAGTTCTGTTTTTAATAAGTCTTCGCATTTTTCTTTTTCTGAGCTATGAATATCGACTTCTGGTTCGATAATAGGAACAAGCCCAGCTGCAATGATTTGCTTGCCGATTTCAAATTGCTGACGGACCACAGCTTTAATGCCTTCTACATTCGCCTCTTTAATAACCGAGCGCATTTTTGTCCCAAAAATATGACGTTCGTTCGCACGGTTTAGTAGTTCTCCAAGGCCTGGGTTCGGCTTCATCAGCTGGACACCATTCGCTTCTTGGTCAAGTCCTTTATCCACTTTTAGAAAAGGAACGATGCCTTTCTTTTCGGCCAAATAATCGGCGGTGTACATACCTTCAATTTTGCTGTCCATTGTTTGTTCAAAAAGAATCGCACCTAAAATATACTTTGAATCAAAAGCGGGTGACGTTATAATTCGCGTCCGCATTTTGTGGACTAACTCAAACATTTCATCTTCTGTTGAATAGGCATCTTCTGAGATCCCATAAGCGGCTAGTGCCTTAGGTGTACTGCCTCCACTTTGGTCTAGTGCTGCGATAAAACCCTTCCCATTTTTGACTTTCTCAAACTGACTTTGGTTCATCATAACCACTCCTTCATCCAAATAGTGTCGTCTTCTATCCCAGAATTTAATCTTCCTAACAACATTTTAGCACTATTAAAAGGATGGTCATACTCATATGCATGGGGAAGTGCTGCTAATATACTGCTTTGGCCTTCCTTAAATTGAATATGATTTCAATAGAAGATCTAAAAGTGAGAGTTTAAAAATAGAGGAGGTGTGGAAGAAGTTAGAGAGGAAAATCCACAAAAGGATGGAATGACGCTATGAATTAGCAGGGAAGAATAGGGTTTTTAAATCATTTCGTTTTTAAGTTAAAAAAGCCTGCTGTAAAAAGGAATAATTCCTTTACAGCAGGCTTTTATACTCCATTAATTCCGAACGAGATAATCAAATGCACCTAAGGATGCCGTCGCACCGGATCCCATGGAAATAATGATTTGTTTATATGGGGCAGTGGTACAGTCGCCTGCGGCAAATACGCCAGGTACGTTCGTTGCTCCACGATTGTCGACAACGATCTCCCCAAACTTATTGCGCTCTACGGCATCGCCAAGCCAATCTGTATTTGGTACAAGACCGATTTGAACAAATACACCGGATAATTCAATATGTTGTTCTGTTCCTGTGTCACGTTCAATGTAAGTAATTCCGTTCACACTGTCTGTCCCGGTAATTTCCTTTGTTTGAACATTCTTCAGAACTGTTACATTCGGTAGACTGTAAAGACGGTCTTGAAGGACAGAATCAGCTTTCAGTTCAGGCATAAATTCAAGAACTGTGACATGTTTCACAATGCCGGCAAGGTCAATGGCAGCTTCAATACCGGAATTACCACCGCCAATAACGGCTACGTGTTTGCCTTCAAACAATGGGCCATCACAGTGAGGGCAGTATGCGACACCTTTGTTTTTGAATTCAGCTTCACCAGGTACGCCAATATTACGCCAGCGAGCACCTGTTGAAAGGATGACGGTTTTACTTTTTAGAACAGCACCGTTTTCCAATTCGATTTCGATATGGTCTTTCTTTTCTAACCGTTTTGCACGCTGTAAATTCATCACATCAATGTTGTATTCCTTTACGTGCTCTTCAAGATTCGCTGCAAGTTTTGGACCTTCTGTATGCTTCACACTAATAAAGTTTTCAATGGATGCTGTATCTAGGATCTGACCGCCAAAGCGCTCAGCAACAATCCCAGTACGGATACCTTTACGTGCCGCATAGACAGCCGCGCTTGCACCCGCTGGTCCGCCTCCTACTACAAGCACATCAAACGGCTCTTTATTAGCGAATTCTGATGCATCAGGTGCACTTCCTAGTTTCGCAAGAATCTCTTCAAGTGTCATACGACCGTTACCGAATGGCTCCCCATTAAGGTATACGGTAGGTACCGCCATGATGTTTTTGCTTTCCACTTCTTCTTTGTAAGCTGCGCCATCAATCATTGTATGGGAAATACCAGGGTTCAGAACACTCATCGTATTCAATGCCTGTACAACATCAGGGCAATTTTGACAGCTTAAACTAACGTAAGTCTCGAAGTGGTAGGTTTCTTGAATCATTTGCACTTGATCGATGACTTTTTGATCAACCTTTGGTGCTCTCCCACTAACTTGAAGCAGAGCGAGTACAAGGGAAGTGAATTCATGCCCAAGTGGAACACCCGCAAAAGTGATCCCAGTCTCTTCACCAATACGATTGACACTAAAGCTCGGTGTTCTCTCAAGCTCAGCGTGTTCTACCTTAATGTGAGCAGACATCGTCGCTAGCTCATCGACTAGATCTAGCATCTCGCGGGAAACTTGATCCGCTCCCGCGCTCACTTTTAGTAACACATCGCCCTCTAACATTTGAAGATATTGGGCTAATTGTGCTTTGATATTTTCATCTAGTTGCATGATTGAGCACTCCTTAGATCTTACCTACAAGATCAAGACTTGGTTTTAGTGTTTCAGAACCTTCTTGCCATTTTGCTGGGCACACTTCACCAGGATTGTTGCGCACGTATTGAGCTGCTTTAATCTTGTTAACAAGTGTGCTTGCATCACGGCCGATGCCATCTGCATTAATTTCAGCAGCTTGTACGACGCCATCTGGATCGATAATGAACGTACCACGTTGAGCAAGTCCAGCTTCTTCATCCAATACATCGAAGTTGCGAGAAATCGTTTGTGAAGGGTCACCGATCATAATGTATTCAAGTTTGCTGATCGCATCTGAATGATCATGCCAAGCTTTATGTGTAAAGTGTGTATCAGTTGATACGGAATATACTTCCACACCAAGTTCTTTCAGTTCTGCATAATGGTTTTGCAAATCCTCAAGTTCAGTTGGGCAAACGAATGTAAAGTCTGCTGGGTAAAAGCAAACAATGCTCCATTGACCTTTTAGACTCTCATCCGTAATATCGATAAACTCTCCGTTCCCGCTGTTATAAGCTGATGCTTTGAATGGTTGTACTTCTTTTCCAATTAAAGACATATGCTATTCCTCCTAATATATTTTTATATTTTATAAGCTAACAATAATAATTCTAATACAACAGTTATTATCATATAAAAACTATCTTTTGTCAAATTTAATACTTGCTTTAGAATTTTTATCTTAGATAGTATTTGTAGATCAATAAAAAATTCACTTGGCTTGTCCTTGGCTCTATCAATTTGAGAAAAGGGATCGATTGAACTGAATTAGAAGTTAGAATTTATATTCTCAATTAACAATGATGATTCTCGATCATTTCATGACTTCGGTTGGATTGACTAAACTCCCGTATAACTACACTTTTAAAAAATATCATGAAAAAGGTAGAGATACCTCTATGGAAATAGTAAGGTCTATCTTATAATAGTGGAAAGTAGTTTTATATAAAAGTGCGTGTGCAAAAAGGGGTCTAGTCATCTTGTATATCACATAAATACAGAGGTATATGCATTGGAATTCATGGATGGCTATATTTTCGCACATTTTATGGTATGATCATACATACGTTATGAACGTATGTATGATGTGAAAATGAAGAAATGAAGGTGACGATATGGATGAAGTGGAAGGTAAGGTAACGCATAGACCAACAAGGGAAAAAGAACAGCTGGTGAATCGTTTAAAGCGGATTGAGGGGCAGGTTCGTGGGATCCAAAATATGATCGAAAATGATCGCTATTGTGTGGATATCCTTACACAGATTTCTGCAATTAATGCCGCTATGAATAAGGTTGGCCTTCATTTGTTAGAAAGGCATACTCAACATTGTGTGTCAGATGCGATAAAGGATGGGAATGAAGAAGAAGCGATACAGGAGTTAATGGATGTGTTTAAACGGTTTACAAAGTCTTCTTAAAAACCGGTCATGCATTGGCTGGTTTTTAATTTGGATGTTTATATACCTTGAGTGGGTATGTCGGTAAACAAAAACTTTAAATATTCGATTATACAAAAAGTTTTACCATCCATTTTTTCAGGTTTTTTTGAACCTCAAAAAAGATCGTAGTCCCTTCTCCTAATTCAAGTTATGATAGGGAAGAGGGTATGGAAAGGAGAGGGTCGTGATGAACAAAATACATAATAAAATATGGATGCCGCTTTTGCTTTTATTTGTTCTCATAGTCGGTGGTTGCGGTAAAGAGACAAAACCGGATAATAAAAAAGTTCACGTAGAGAAAAATCCAATTGTGACGATCGAAATGGAAGACGGGGGAACGATTAAAGTAGAGCTAGATCCGAATGTAGCCCCTAATACAGTTGCAAACTTTGTTTCTCTTGTAGAGGACCAGTTTTATGATGGCCTCATTTTTCATCGTGTGATCCCTGGGTTTATGATTCAAGGTGGTGACCCTAATGGAAATGGTACAGGTGGACCTGACTATAGTATTGCCGGAGAATTTTCTTCGAATGGTGTTGAAAATAATCTAAAACATGAACGGGGTGTGATCTCAATGGCTCGGACTCAAGACCCTGATTCTGCTGGTTCCCAGTTTTTTATTATGGTTGAAGATGCTACTCATCTTGATGGGGAATATGCCGCATTTGGAAAAGTAACGGAGGGAATGGAGATTGTGGATCAAATTATCAGCGCGGAACGGGATTCGGCAGACAAGCCATTGGCTGACCAAACGATGAAAAAAGTAACGGTTGACACGTTTGGTGTCACTTACCCAGAAGTGAAAAAAACTCAATGATACGGGACCAATTGCAGGTTGGTTAAAACGGCGTGGCGATTATTGTCACGTCCTTTTTGGCTGTGGGAGATGTATTTATTATAAATAGAAAATAAAATGTCTAATTGAAATTATACCTGAATAAGCTAGATGATGTGGTACTTGATCCATCTCATTTACTAGCCTCGGTAAAGAATATTCGAATTCTTCAAAGGAATTATTACATTTATATAGAATAATAATGTATGACTTTAAAAATTTCGAAAGCCGTAGGAAAAGAAAGGCGGATACAATGGAAGATCTTAAACGAGGAGATATAAAAAGCTTCCTGGAGACGGTCTATATAGAAACAGGTGAGAGGAAAACCTTGGCAACATTTGACCAAGTGATTGAAGCACCTAATTGGACGCGAGATGGAAAACTTATTTATAACAGTGGTGGGCATCTGTATTCATTTGATCTTGAAATGAATGAAAGCACTTTCCTAGACTCCGGGTTTGCTACCTCTTGTAATAACGATCATGTTTTATCCCCGGATGAAACGTATATTGGGATTAGTCATCATACTCATGAAGATCGGCAATCGCGTATTTATATTTTGCCAAGAGAAGGCGGACATCCGCTTCTGATTACTCCATTGGGACCTTCTTATTTACACGGATGGTCTCCTGATGGCAGGGAGTTGGCTTACTGTGCTGAGCGAAACGGGCAATATAATATTTATACCATTCCGGCAATCGGGGGAGTGGAAAAGCAATTGACTCATACTCCAGGATTAGATGATGGTCCTGAATACTCACCAGATGGCCGCCATATTTGGTTCAATTCAACACGCACAGGCCTCATGCAACTATGGCGAATGAATCCAGATGGTCGGGAACAAACACAAATGACCTTTGAAGACAGTCATAATTGGTTCCCTCATGTGTCCCCTGATGGGCAGCATGTTGTGTATATCGCCTATCAGAAAGGAGATGTGGCCCCTGATGATCATCCCCCGAATAAAGAAGTTGAACTGCGTTTACTGCCAAATTGTGGTGGTGAATCACGTGTGCTCGTAAAGCTATTTGGAGGTCAAGGGACGATCAATGTAAATTCTTGGTCACCGGATAGCAAGCAACTGGCCTTTGTACGGTATGAGTTTTGTTAAAAAGTACGTTCTGCTACTAATGGAGAATTAACTTAGGACTTTTGAAAAATAGATGAATAGAATGGGCCTCTAGCAGCTCATTCCGTGTGAGGTGCATGATTGAAAAGTATATGAATACATTACCTGAAGAGTTGAAAACCCTATTGTCTCAAACCAGTATAGTAGAAGCGGAAATCCTAGATTGGGTGATTTGTGATCGGGGGATAGATGGCGGTTTTGTCAATACCTATTTACTTCTGACAAAGGATTCACTTTATCGATTATCCAATGCCAATGAAAAGCAAAAGGAAAAGGTTTTTAAAGGATTTCGTGTATTCGATCAAAAAGAGAAGAACCCGATCCCTAATGAAATAAACAAAATTCACCTCGATCAATTTAAGATAGAAGAAATTGAAAGTATCCATACCGTAAATTTAATCGCCTCTGGCCTCATTATCATTAAGGCCCCTGAGGAAAGAGCAATTGCGGCTGTCACAAATGGACATATAGCTACTGCGGCAAAATTTGCTACAACGTTCATGAAAATAAAGGATGGGGAACCGATCGATCGGCACGAGGAGGAGGATAAAAGTATAAAATCCTGCCCTACATGCGGGATGATATACCCTGAAGAGGGGCGCCAAATCTGTCCTAAATGCATGAAGAAAGGGGCTATATTTATAAGACTATTGGGATTTACAACTCGTCATAGATGGTCGATTTTCTTCATTATATTATTTATGCTCCTTAACTCAGCAACAGGCCTTGTGATTCCCTATTTTCAGGGGACCGTCTTATTTGACCAAGCGTTAGGAGGAACGGGCGCGTTTGCGGGTAAAATTGGACTCGTTATTTTGTTAATTATCATTTTTCGAACGTTGTCATTATTGTTCGGAATCTTGTTTGGTGTGATTAATGCTCGTATGGCCGCCGATATTGTCTTCGACCTAAAGGCAAGCATATTTACCTCGATGCAACGATTGTCCTTATCATTTTTTCAAAAGAAGCAAACCGGTCAATTGATGACAAGAGTAAATGATGATGCGAATGAGCTACAGTTTTTCTTTGTCGATGGGATTCCCTATTTTATTGTGAACGCAATGAATATTATTGGGGTGACCACCATCCTACTTGTGATGGATTGGAAACTAACACTCGTTTGTTTAATTCCATTGCCATTTGTCGTTTTATTAATCCGCTCGGTTTTTCCAAAGTTATGGAGAATGTCCTGGAAAAGGCATAGGAAGGCGAGTGCGATGAATTCGATTATTAGTGATACGGTCCGTGGTGCAAGAATTGTGAAGGCGTTTGGAAAGGAAAAAGTGGAGATCGATCGCTTTCAGGGGGCAAATGTTTCTTTTTCCAATGCGGAACAGAAATTTAATAAAATGAGCAGTACGATTTTCCCCATCATTAATATGTTAACTCAGATTGGCGGCGTTTTAATTTGGGCCTTCGGTGGCTGGCGAGTGATGGGCGGAGGATTAACATTTGGAGAAATCATGACTTTCATTACGTATATTTACATGTTATTTGGTCCAATTCAATTTATGAACGATATTGCCGGTTGGTGGTCCTATTGCATGTCAGCGGCACAGCGGGTGTTTGAAATTCAAGATGCTGTTCCAGAAATAACCGAAAAGGAGGATGCTCTTCATTTAGAAAAGCTCTCAGGAGATATCGAGATTTCAAAGGTTAGCTTTTATTATGAAGCCAATAAGCCGATTTTGCGGGATGTCTCGTTACAGGCAAAACCGGGGCAAATGATTGGCATTGTGGGCCCTTCAGGCGCGGGTAAATCGACATTGGTAAACTTGATTTCACGAATCTATGAAGTGAATGAAGGGGAGATCAAACTAGATGGGATCAATGTAAAGGATCTAACTGCCGATACATTACGAAAACATATCGGCATTGTCTCGCAGGAAGTGTATGTTTTTATGGGAACAATTGCGGAAAACATTGCTTATGCGAATCCAGACTGTTCCCTCGAAGATATTATCCACGCAGCGAAAGTGGCGAATGCTCATGATTTTATTGCGAATCTACCGGATGGTTATGATACGGTCGTAGGAACAGGCGGGTATAATCTGTCGGGCGGTGAAAAACAGCGGATCTCGATTGCCAGAGCGATTTTACATGATCCGCAAATCTTGATCCTAGATGAAGCCACGGCATCCCTAGATACAGAGACGGAATTACAAATTCAGGAGGCCCTAGAGTCGTTGGCGAGAGGAAGAACCACCATCGCCATTGCCCATCGTTTATCAACATTGCGAAATGCGGATTATTTATATGTGATGGAAGATGGAAAGGTTGTTGAAGAAGGAACACATGAAGAACTCATGGACATCGATGCGATCTACGCTGGTATGGTGAAAAAGCATGAAGAAGCTTTAAAAATGAAAGAGGCGATTTAATTGGAAAGGCTCCATATAGATCATGGAAGTAAATCAGATCTAGCCGAAGCGGCGAAGATGAACTATTTAACGAAGGATAATGCGACGTTTGTGAAAAGTGCGGGCCATATGTTAACGGTTCATATAGATGGAAAAATATATCCTGCTGTCTATTTATATTGTTCCTTTCCTCATATGAATAACCGAATATATATTTCTGTCAGAACAGATGAAAATGAAGAAATCGGCATCATTAAATCTTTAGATGAATTTCCTGATGAAATCGTACGCTTGCTTGAAGAACATATCAACTTACGTTATTTTGCTCCCGAAATTATAAAAGTAAATAAAATAACCGAAGAATTCGGCTATTCCTATTGGGAGACCGAAACCACTTCTGGAAGCTGCTATTTCACTGTCCGCATGGGGAAAGGCAATGTCACAGCCGTAACAGCCACTAAAGTATTAATCACCGATGTCGACGGAAACCGCTTTATCATAAAAGACCTCTCCGCCCTAACGGACAAAGAATACCGCATGGTCGAAATGTATATTACGTGAAAAGCGGAAGGCGGTTGTTCAGGGGCGACAAGCAAATGTTCTTGAACCAAAGAAGGGTGAACTTTCCCTTCGTTGGTTCAAGGTTATTTGACCTCGAGCCCCTACCGCCTGTAGCTAGACAAAGAAAAGCGGAAGCGCCCGTTTAGCGACGTACAAACTTTTTAGGGGCCTGACGAGATAAAGGAAACACGATGAACCCGAAGGGTGAATCGATGTTGACTTATCGTAGGAGGGCACCGAAAGTTTGCTAGTCGCTGGGCGCTGTAGCTAGACAAAGAAAAGCAGAAGGCGGTTGTTCAGCGGCGTACAAATTTGGATAAAAAGGCTCAAAGGCTAAATACGCGCCGTCCTGGCGCAACGCCTTTGTGACCAACATCCTATTGGCCTGAGATAAAGGAAATACGAATATACTTTCTAATTTTAAAGGGAAGGCGATTATGAATTTAAATTATGAACTTTCAAATGAAGATCGATTAGCTGTTCAAAAGATGATTGGGAATACAATTCGATATTGTGTACCGGCTGATTTATCCCTAAGTGGACGAAGAACTAAAGGCTATTTTGCGATTGGCCAGGAAAAATGGGCCTATGTGGAAGCGGGAAAAGTACACGAAAGTGGTTTTATATCGGAAGCATATGACTATAAGGTTATCCCTCTAATTGGAAATGCTATTCTTGAAGCGACGGATGAACTGGGCAAGCGGATCATTGTAAGAGTTTCAATGGAGCATGTCGCCCGGCTCTCCTATATAGCGCAAATCTTAAACTATATGACGACGAATAGTGAAATTCGGATCTACAATGAGGAAGAAGAACGGGTATGTTCGAATTGCGGAAGTAGACTACTTCATGGAACACGGGCCTGTGCCAAATGTATGAATAAGACTGCGGTTTTGAAAAGATTATTAGGCGTGTCCAAATCTCATTGGCGTCTGCTCGTGTTGGGATTATTTATTTTACTTATCACTTCTGCTGTTGCCTTATCAGGTCCTTATTTCCAAAAGCTTCTTGTCAACTCATCGCTCCAGCCGCCAGCGGGGCAAAGTCCAAGCGTATCTATGTTCTTTGTGGCGATTGGCGGTATTCTATTTGCACTAGTTGCTGGGGAACTTCTAAATGTCGCGAAAGGTCGGGTGATGGCGACCGTTAGTTCCACGATTGCTGCAGATTTAAGAAAGATGGTCTATGAAAAAATCCAAAATCTTTCACTTGGATTTTTAACATCCCAGCGAGCGGGCGATTTGATGAACCGGGTATCATCTGATACGAATCGAATTAGACGGCTTATTCAAGAGGTCTTTACGACTGCCATCTATCAAGTAATCGTGCTTATCTCGGTGACGGTCTTATTATTCATGACAGACTGGCGCTTAGCGTTAATTGTGTTATTACCGGCACCGTTTGTCGCTTATTTACAATTTATGACTTGGCGTGTGATTGTAAGAAGACTTTTTCGTAAGCAGTGGAAGATCTTTGATCGGGCGAATTCCTATCTTCATGATGTGCTGAGCGGCATTAGAGTAGTGAAAACATTTGGAAAGGAACAACGGGAAATCAAACGGTTTAGACAGTATAATACGGAGTATGCGGTAGCGGCCTTTAAATCCGAAAAAGTATACAGTATTCTAACTCCGATCTCGACGTATCTTCTTCAAATTGGCACGTATTTTGTGTTATTGGTTGGGTGTAATATGATTCTAAAGGGTGACTTGAACCTGGGAGAGCTCGTCCAATTTACGGGATATGCGAGTATGATTTTTGGCCCTCTTGCCTGGCTCATGAATATGCCAAGATGGATTGCGAATGCCGCTATAGCGATTGATCGTATTTTTTCAGTGATCGATGAGGAACCAGAAGTCTTTGACAAGGAAACATCAATCCCGCATGCCATTCATGGGACGATTCAATTTCATGATGTAACATTTGGATATAAATCATATGAACCTGTTTTAAAAAATATTAATTTTACGATTAAACCGGGGGAAATGATTGGCCTTGTTGGCCATTCTGGTTCAGGGAAATCGACGCTTATTAATCTCGTGTCTCGCTTTTATGATGTAAATGAAGGGGAAATTTTAATAGATGGTCACGATATCAGGACGATTCAGCAGGAGGAGCTACGTTCACAAATTGGTGTGGTTCTACAAGAAACAATGCTCTTTAGAGGTTCGATTATGGAAAACATTCGTTATTCTAAACCCGATGCGACGATGGAAGAAGTGATTCAGGCAGCGAGAATTGCCAATGCCCATGAATTTATCATTGAGTTACCAGATGGGTATGATACAAGATTAGAAGAGAACGGTAATAATTTATCTGGAGGTGAGCGACAACGCATTACAATCGCCCGGGCTGTCCTCCATAACCCGCGCATCTTAATTTTGGATGAAGCAACAGCTTCCCTTGATATCGACACAGAATCAGAGATTCAAGAAGCCTTACAACGGATTACGAAAAATCGCACAACGATCGCCATTGCTCACAGGCTTTCCACGCTAAAGAATGCTGATCGACTCTTCGTTTTGAATAAAGGTGAGATTGCGGAAGTCGGAACTCATCAAGAACTCATGCAAAAACAGGGGATCTACTATGGATTAATTATGGCTCAACGGAATATGACGAAAACGAAGGCGAAGACGGGGTAATGTTTGTAGGAGTATTTTGTATGATAAAAAGAAATAAGGCGTATAAACGGCAGTGATCCTCTTAGAATCACTGCCATTTTTGCTTTTTAAAGTCGAAACTGAAGGATTCTATTAAATCTTGCTTTTCTCGGAAGAGGCTATCTAATCACAATACAGTTGTAGGATATACTGAAAAGGTTATATAATTTTAACTAAATAAAAGTTTAGTAAAGGCGGGGATTTTATGGATGGAAAAAATAGATCAAATATTATAGAGGGACAAACAGTGGACATTGTATTAAAAAAGGATCAAGCAACAGGTAAAACAACACGTGGAATTGTGCAAAAAGTCCTTACTAACTCTTCTTCACATCCCCATGGTATCAAAGTCCGTCTTCAGGATGGACAGGTAGGCAGGGTAAAGGAAATAGTGGAAGATTAAACAAAACAGTCTCCCACTGTGTTAATGCTTGAATAAGGTGGGGGAGACTGTCTCTGAAATGTTCTGACTTGGTCAAAAAGGGGCAACAATGTCATTTGTGGGTTTACATTATATAACTTAAGTGGTAAAAACTGTTTTTTAAACAGTTTGAACGGATATTTGGATACAAAGTTACTGGAAACTTATGTAAATTATATATGAATGCGCTTGCAAAACATGAGAAGGGAGAGAGAATAGAAAGGCGAGAATTGAATACTAACACCATGAATCTTCTTACATGTATATCAAAAAGAAAGGACAGGTGTATTGAACGACAACAAGGGAGAAAAACATGTTTTTACTTTTCCTTGTTTTTTGTTGCCTAATTGTTTTTTACAGGGAGACTGCTTCAGAAACTTTAAAAGGAAAATTGCAAAAGGTAAGCTCGTTCAGGGATAAGGGCAAGCAATGAATAGGCAAGGTGTAAATCAGCATAAAGGAACCTTTTGATAAAAAAAGGAGGAATTTCATGAGTAAAAGGTTTTCGATGTTCATGGTGTTGTTCATGGTGGTTTCTCTCTTTTCTCAGAGCAGTGTGCTCGCCGACTCTCAGTCACCCAATGGTAAAGAAGATAAACCACTAAGTTTTCTATTTGATTTTGGTTCTGAAACAAGCCCAACGGAAGAAGGGTATCTCAAGGTTGCGAATACACTTTTATACAATGAGGAAGTTGGATATGGTTTTGATAAAGAGGTAGGATTCCGTGATCGTGGTGAACCAGATAACTTGCGGAGGGACTTTGCCCTCGCAGATGGTGCTGAATTTATGGTTGATTTACCGAATGGTGATTATTTTATTCGAATCATTGCAGGAGACAATATCGCCTTTAATCGTAGCAGCTTTACGATCGAGGACGAAGAACATGGCAATATCACATCACAGTCAGGGGAATTTTCGGAGCTAACAACGAATATAACTGTTTCAGATGGACAGTTAAATATTAAAATTGGTGAGAATGGCCGCATCAATGCGTTGGAAATTACCCCGATGTCTGAGGTTCCAAAACTTAAGATAAGCAAGGTTTCTTTATCACCGGAGACATTTGTCAAACTAAATTGGAATAAAGATGAATCAGCTAAAAGCTATAAGATTTACCGAAAACAAGATGGAGATCAGGCGTTTACGCATCTTGGTCATTCAACAAAAGCTGAATACACGGATGAGACTGTTGAATTAGGCTCAAGCTATACGTATGCTGTCTCGTTGGTCAATGATCAAGGGATTGAAACAACCAAAAGTAATGAGGTGTCCGTAAATATGATTGATGAGTCTGTTGCTATTCCCGAAGCACCAAAAGGGTTAGAATTGGAAAATGCTGAAGAAGACTCCGTTGCTTTTAAATGGGAACCCGTTGATAGAGCAGTTGAATATCATATCTATCGGTCAAGGTTTAACCAAGAGGATTACCCTGACTATGATGTCCATTACACAAAAGTTGCGACAACAAAGGACACTCGTTTTAAAGATGATTCCATTTTCACTACTAACCATTATTATTATGTAGTTTTTGCGGTAAATGAAGGTGGAATATCGGAGGCATCAGAGGTGTTAGAAACGCCTATTACGAAAAAGCAGTTGCGGCAAATGGAAGATCTCAACCGCTCATTGGTTGCTGTAGATACGGAGAACGGTATTTATGTAGGCTGGAGGATGTTAGGGACGGACTCGAAAAGTGTCACCTTTGATCTTTACCGTGATGGAGAAAAGGTGAATAAGGAACCAATTACTACAAGTACAAACTATTTAGATGAAGAGGGAACGATCGATTCTAAATATCAAGTGCGTGTCAATAACGGTAGTGGGGATCCAGTGACGGAAGAGGTCGGAGTTTGGTCTGAACAATATTTAAGCATTCCCATAGACAAACCAGAAGGTGGCGTTACGCCTGATGGGGTGGAATACACGTACTCTGCCAATGATGCCAGTGTTGGGGATGTGAATGGTGACGGAAATTACGAGATTATTTTAAAATGGGATCCATCCAACTCTAAAGACAATTCACATAGTGGTCATACAGGCAATGTTTATATTGATGCCTATACACTTGAGGGGGAAAGACTCTGGAGAATTGATCTCGGGAGAAATATCCGTGCAGGTGCCCATTACACGCAATTCTTAGTCTATGACTTTGATGGAGATGGTAAAGCAGAAGTCGTTATGAAGACAGCAGATGGAACCGTCGATGGTGTTGGTAATGTCATTGGTGACCCTGATGCCGATTATCGTAATTCGAATGGATATATATTGGATGGTCCGGAGTACCTGACCGTGTTTAATGGTGAAACAGGAGAGGCGATGGAAACGATAGATTATTATCCTCCACGTGGCAATGTTAACGACTGGGGCGACAATTACGGAAATCGTGTCGACCGTTTCTTAGCTGGAGTTGCCTATTTGGATGGGGAACGTCCGAGCTTCGTCATGGCACGTGGGTATTATACACGAACCGTCTTAGCGGCCTATAATTGGCGGGATGGCAAATTAACGGAAGAATGGGTCTTCGATAGTGATGAACCTGGAAATGAAGCGTATGCTGGACAGGGAAATCATAGCCTATCTGTAGCTGATGTCGATGGAGATGGCAAAGATGAAATTATTTATGGCGCCGCAGTCATTGATCATGATGGTACGGGACTTTATTCAACAGGCTTCGGACATGGGGATGCAGGCCATGTAAGTAATTTCAACCCTAATCGCCCTGGGTTGGAAATCTATGAATCTTATGAAGATAAAAGCTCTCCATATGGATTTGCGATACGAGATGCAGAAACAGGTGAAGTGTTATCTGGAAAACGTACAGGTACAGATGTTGGACGCGCGCTGATAGCAGACATAGATCCGCGCTATGACGGTGCAGAATATTGGGCTTCTAGTAGTTGGGATGGATCCAGTGGTAAGAGTGGCCTCTTCTCGGTCGAAGGTGAATTGATCACCAAGGAGACACCAAGTTCCATGAACTTTGCCATTTGGTGGGACGGGGACCTTTTACGTGAGTTGCTAGATCATAATTTTAACCCTGATGTTGATCCACATGGTGTCGGTAAAATTGAAAAGTGGAATTGGGAAACGGAAAAATTAGAAACACTATTGGTTCCGGAGGGCACCCGTACTAATAACTGGACAAAGGGGAATCCGTCCCTTCAAGCTGACTTGTTCGGAGATTGGCGAGAAGAAGTCATTTGGCCTTCTGCTGATAGTACTGAATTACGAATTTATACGACAACAGACATCACGGAACACAGAATCTTTACGTTAATGCATGATCCACAATATCGTACGGCCATTGCTTGGCAAAATGTTGCTTATAATCAGCCGCCACATCCGAGTTTCTTTATTGGAGCGAATATGGAGGAGCCAGCAATGCCGAATATTGAAGTTGTAAAAGGAGATTGGGAAGATCCAGATTTGGATGTTTCTGAATTAGAATCATTAGTGAAAGAAGCAAAGTTAATTAAGAATGAAGGAAAGTATACGGAATCCTCGTATACCGCTTTACAAAAAGCCATTTCAGTAGCAGAAAAGGCAGTGGGAGAAGTGAAAACAGAGGAAGAACTGAATTCCGCGATTGCTGCTTTACAAATAGCGATCGACGGATTAAAGCCTCTAGAGGAACTGGATACATCCTATCTGCTCTCCATCCTTGAGGAGTATCAAGAGGATTTATCGGAAAAAGATTATCGATCCCTTGCTGTTCACTTGACCGCTATTGGCCAATTTGAGCAAAAGGGAGCGGCTGCAAAGGTTATCAAACACATGGGGAGTTTTAAACAACTGCTGGATTATCAGCTAGAAAATGCCTCTATTTCTCAAGAACTGTATGATTCCCTAAAAACAGAAGCCGATTCACTTATTCAGAAATGGGAAGGAGCGTAACAAAAATTTCACAAAGAGTTCCCTTTACCACGATGGTAGGGGGAACTTGAAACTGAGTGGAAACAAAGTTCAATATATAAAAAAGTCGGGAAAACGGCCCGCCTTTTTAAAAATATAGAATAATGTCGGCTAGGTGTGATTTCTTAATTCTATTCTATTTTTACTGACTTCTCGTAAGTGGAACGGATAGTTTTTCACAAATAGCTCATACTACATCAAGTAAACCATATTTAGGAGGTATAAGAATGGAATTCCAACAGCCACAAAATCACCAAAACGTTGAAACAGGTGTTGTACCACCGCAAATGAACCATGGCGGTCATGAAATGTTTGATGTTCACGAGGTGTTGTCAGGTGCCATTAACACAATGAATACTTATACGATGCTAAGTGAACATGTACAAGATCCGGAGCTTCGCGATATATTGCAACGTCAGAAGCAATTCATGGTAGATGAATATAACATCACTTTAGAATGTTTTCAAACGGGACAAGATCCTGCAAAGCCTACGCAAAGCTATAAAATGAAACAGGGGAATGACTTCACTTATGGAATGCAACCGACGGGTCAACCGCAAAAACCAATGCAGTCTGCTACAGAAATCAACGATGAAATCATAGCGCAAAGCATGCTTAATGCCGTTAAATCGGGTGCTCCTGTTAAAACAGCTGCTGCTATGGAAGCAACCAATCCGGTCGTTCGCCGTGTACTTGCCGATTCTTTGCCAAACTGTATTGAAATGGCCTATGAAATATCTCTTTATCAAAATAAGCATGGTTATTATCAAGTGCCACAACTGGCACAACAAGACATGCAGCAAATGCAAAATGGCTATGCACCTGCCACAGTCCAACCGCAAATGCCGGGGAACAATCCTACGCACTAATTTCGGTAAGCGCATTGAAGGAAGAATGGCTTAAAAGCCAATTGCCAAGTTAATGTAGCTGAGACTCTTGAGCGAGAGCTGGATCCCCTCTCATCTTAAAAAAACGCCGCTTCCTCTTTCATGGAAGTGGTGTTTTTAGTGCGTTAATTGGTTCAAACAAAATGAATTTATAAAGGACTTACCGATTACAATACATATACTATTACTAAAATTGTAGATATCTACAATTTTTTTGTTTATATTAGAATAAGGAATATATATATAATAGATGTATGGACTACACACGATTTGGAGGAATGACCTTGCTAGAATTATCAATGGAAGACCCTGAAGGTTTGCAAAAAATTGCTCATGCTTTATCATCAGGAGTGCGCTTACAAATCATTAATCTGCTGAATAAAGGTAATATGAATGTCAATCAGCTGGCTGAAAGTTTGGAGATTCCTGTCTCCACTACAGCTTCGCATATAAAAATACTCGAAAAAGCCGGATTGATCAATACAGAACTTCGTCCGGCCAGTAGGGGTGCTATGAAAGTTTGCAAACGTAACTTTGATGATATACATATTCAATTAAATAGTGCCGAAAATTTCATGAAAAATACTCAGAAGGTTTTTGAATTGGAAATGCCGATCGGGCAGTACACCGATTTTGATGTCGCTCCTACATGTGGAATGGCGAATCATGAAGGAATGATTATTCCGGAAGATGCTCCTGTCCACTTTTATAGTCCAGAGAGAGCGAAAGCACAGATTATATGGACAAGAAAGGGATATTTTGAATATAAATTTCCACTCGTAATTCCGGCTGGTTCAAAAATAGAATCTGTTCAACTTTCCTTAGAGCTATGTTCGGAGGCACCTAACCATGATCCTAATTGGCCATCAGATTTAACCGTATGGATAAACGACATTGATGTCGGGACATGGACTAGCCCAGGAGACTTTGGGGATCGTCCGGGAAAACTGAATCCTAAATATTGGTGCGAAACAACTAGTACACAATATGGATTATTAAAAACGTGGAAAATAACAAAAAAAAATTCAACCATCGATGATTTTCCCCTTTCCGATGTGACCGTTGATGAACTAGGTATCTTAGACCGTATGTTTATGTCCTTTAAGATTGGCATTAAGGAAGATGCGATTCATAAAGGAGGTTTAAATTTATTTGGCCGTGAATTCGGAGATCACCCACAAGATATAAAATTGAGTGTAGAATACTCATAGAAAATGAGACCTACTCAATGCTCTTCTATTCTAGAAAAACGGAAGGGCTTTTTTAAATGAAACATAAATAATGGAACAATTCAAAAATAATAAAGATTAACCTTGACATTCATTAAATGAAGGTGTATTCTTGACATTAATTACAATAAAATAGTATTAAAACAGTTTTATTGTAATAGGGGATGTGTGACAGATAATCAGAACATGGATATTGACTCATTAGAGAAGAATAAATCGAAGGGGAGTAATGTAGATGACCACGAGTGTAACGACATATCAAAGAACAGAATATCCGAGACCGCAATTTCAGCGTCAATCTTGGATGAATTTAAATGGGACATGGAAATTTGCATTTGATGATCACAATGTTGGTGAAAAGGGAGGATGGCATGAACAACCTTCTTTTTCAACAGAGATTCAAGTCCCTTTTACGTATGAAACAAAGGCTAGTGGGATTGGTGAAGAGAAGTTCCATCCATATATTTGGTATCAAAGAACATTTGAAATTCCAAAAGAGGAAATTGGGAAAAGAGCCATTTTACGATTCCAAGCATCTGATTATGTCACCAAAGTATGGGTGAATGGTAGGTATATTGGTGAACACGTCGGGGGATATGCGGCCTTTTCCTTTGATATTAGCCATGCGATTGATCACACAAAAGAAAATGAAGTAGTAGTAAAAGTGGAAGACTCCCAGAGCTGTACTCAGCCAAGAGGAAAACAGCGATGGACAGATAAGAACTTTGGTTGCTGGTATGTACAAACTACAGGTATTTGGCAAACTGTTTGGCTCGAATTTCTAAATGAAGAAAGTATTGAAAGTGTGAAGATGACGCCAAATATTGATACAAAATCTGTTGCTTTTGACTATAAACTACACGGGGAATTGGCAGAAGATTCAAGACTAGAGACAACCATTACATTTTCAGGAAAAAAGGTGAAACAATTTTCGATTATTCCTGATCGTTCAAATATCCATTTTGAGGTAGATCTTACATCAGAAATACATGAATGGAAAGTATTTCATTGGGCACCGCAACATCCGAATTTATATGATGTTCAATTTCGTTTATATGTAGAAGGTGAACTTGTCGATGAAGTAGATTCCTATTTTGGTATGAGAAAAATCTCTATTAAAAATGGGCAGGTTCTGCTAAATAATGTGCCAATCTACCAAAAGCTTTTATTAGATCAAGGTTATTGGACTGATACTATGTTAACACCTCCATCCGATGAAGCGATGTTAGAGGATATTGAAAAAACGCTTCAGATGGGTTTTAATGGCGTTCGAAAACATCAAAAGATTGAGGATGAACGATTTTTATATTGGTGTGATAAAAAGGGACTATTGGTATGGTCCGAGATGGCTGCCACATATGAGTTTTCAGATGAAGCAGTTGAAAACTTTACAAACGAGTGGCTAGAGATTGTGCAACAGCATTATAATCATCCTTCGATCATCACGTGGGTTCCGTTCAATGAATCTTGGGGAGTGCCGAATATCCTTACAGATGAAAAACAACAAAAGTTTACAGAAGCAATTTATTATTTAACCAAGTCAATCGATGCCGAACGACCAGTTATCGTGAATGATGGTTGGGAACATACAATTTCAGATATTATCGCCTTACACGACTATGAAGAATTAGGAAAAGCGTTCTACGAGCGTTATAAAGATAAGGATAGAATTCTTAATAATGAAATCACTCATAACCATCATAAATACGCATTTGCCGAAGGATATGAATATAAAGGACAGCCTGTCATGCTAACGGAATATGGCGGGATTGCTTTTAATGACGATCGTGGTTGGGGATATGGAAACCAGGTAGATTCAGAAGAAGCGTTCTTAAAGCGTTATCAAGAAATAACGGATGCGATAAAGGCTATTCCTTATATAAGTGGATATTGCTATACGCAAACAACGGATGTTCAACAGGAAATTAACGGATTATTAAGGGAAGATCGAACACCGAAGATTGCATTGGATAAGATTAAAAAGGTTAATGATACACGCAGGGCGAATCGGTAGTCATTACAGCATTAAATTAGCTAGCGTAATAATTTGGTCTTGATACTTGATAAGTTTGAGTAAGTAAGTTATTAATTGAGGGCTCGCTTGTCACTTCCTAATCTGGGATGTTGGTGGTCTGGTAACCTCAATGATCCTTAGATTTTTAGGGGGTGGCAAGTTTTTTCTCTCTTTCAAGGTTTTATTAACTTTTTACTATAAAGTTTTTGACAATACGAAAAATTAGGGGGGTATTAAAAATGAGAAAACTAGGTTTATTATTTATGTCAATTGTCCTTGTTGTCACACTATCGGCCTGTGGTAGTAATGCTTCCGGTTCAAGTTCTGGTTCAAGCAAAGAGATAGTCTTTTGGAATCCATTTACTGGCCCAGATGGCGAAAATATGAAAAAAATGGTGGACGAATATAACAAAACAAATCCAGAATATAAAATAAAAAATATCCCTCTAAAAGAAGGAGATATGTATACGAAAATTCAAACGGTTGTGAATTCAGGGAAAAACGTCCCGGATTTGATGATTGTTCATGCAGAACGTATCAAGCAGTATGTAGATAATGAGATGCTAACTAGTTATGATGAATATTTAAGCGATTACCCAGAAATAAAAGAAGAAAATTATATACAAGAAGCATGGAAAATTGGAGATTTAGATGGTTCTAGATACAGTATTCCTCTTGATATCCATTCATTCGTAATGTATTACAACAAAGATCTTGTAGAAAAATATGCTCCAGGAGCACTTGATGATAATATTGTTACTTTTGACGAAATTAAAGCTGCCGGAGAACAATCGCAGAAGGATAAGATTACCAGCCTAGGGGTTACGTGGGTTAAACCGAATATTCTTTCCTTGTACGCACAAAATGGTGGGGAGTTAACGGAAAATGGTACAGACCCAACCTTTGATAATGATCAATCAAAGGCTTCATTCCAACAATGGATTGATTTATATGACTCACATATTACAAATAAAGATGGCGAAGACCCTGCTCAATTATTCCTTCAAGGGAAATTAATCTTCTATCCAGAAGGAATTTGGATGAATAATAATTTAAGAGATGCAAAATTTGAGTATGGATTAACCAATGCACCGCAATTAACTGATGATAAGAGCAAAATGGTCAACTGGTCTTCATCCCATCAATTTGTCATGTTTAATAGTAAAGATCGTTCGGATGAAAAAGCGAAAAGTGTTGTAGAGTTTATCGACTGGGTTCGTGACAATTCACTGGAATGGGCAAAAGCAGGACAAAACCCAGCTTCCCTTAAAATTCTTGATGAACCAGAATATAAAGAAATGGCTCAATCATTTTTATTGAATGATCCTGAGGAACAAGCTTCTCTTAAGATTTTTGACTACAAATACAATGGTTACGTGTCAGAGGAACTGGATGCCAAAGGGATTGATATTATATTCGGCAAAATTCCTGTTGATAAAGGACTTGCCGATATTCAAAAGACACTAGAAGATAAAATAGCTAAGGATGCTTCGAATAAATAGGAAGAATGAACTTAAAGCAATGGAAGCTGCTTCTATAGAATTTAGTATGCAGCTTCCACCAATTAATCATCTTGGAGGGGTAGTTATGGAAGTACCTTTGCGGTCTATGGAGCCACAGTCGAAGATAAAACCGTCCAAAAGAAAATCTGTGAACTGGACTCCTTGGGCTTTTGTTACACCACATTTGTTGATTTTTAGCCTTTTTTTTCTAGTGCCGATTCTTTATGGGATTTATATTTCTTTTACTAATTGGGATTTGATTGGGAAAGCAGATTTTGTCGGATTAGAGAACTATAAAGAGATCTTATCCCAAAAGGATTCTTCTTTTTATACACAATTCCACAATGGACTTAAAAATACATTCATTTTTGTCATTTTATCTGTTCCTAGTTGTATCATCATACCGCTATTATTGGCTAGTGCTTTAAATGCTAAACCAAGATTTCATAAGTTATTTCAATCTATTTTTTATATGCCGACTTTATTTTCTATTTCTGCTGTTGTGATTATATGGACCTTAATGTTTAATGTGAATCAAGGGCCTATTAACAATTTACTTGGTAAATCGATCCTTTGGACTGGTTCGCAGCCGTATGCCTGGGCATCTATAGTGATTGTCACAGTATGGTGGTGCATTGGCAGTAACATGATTATTTATCAAGCTGCTTTGAATGGAATCTCAAAAGATCTTTATGAGGCAGCCTCTATAGACGGAGCTAATTCTATTCAAAAATTCTTTAAAATTACGCTTCCCGGCATTCGTGGACAAATACTTTATACAGTCGTTATTACAACCATTGCCCAATTTAATGTATATGGTCAACCATTGATGCTTACAAATGGAGGCCCGGCTGACTCTACACGTGTTCTGTTAATGGATATTCAACAGAATGCATTTGGGTCTGGTCAATCGATTGCAGGGATTGCATCGGCCATGGCCTTTATGCTTGGTCTATGTATTATGGTTGTATCACTTATTCAATTTCTCTTTTTACGTAATAAAGATTAGATGTGGGGTGAAGAATGGATGAAAAAAAAACTACTGTCTTTTCCTAAATTAGTGGCTTTTTTATTTCTACTATTAATGGCAATTATATGGGTTATTCCCTTAGTATGGGGACTAGTCACATCCTTTAAGACTGATATGGAATTTAAGATGATGGGTTTTAAATTTCTGCCTGTTGAATGGGTAACCACGAATTACACTTCACTCTTAGTGGATAACTATAGTTCACCATTGTTACACTGGTTTTTTAACTCATTAATTATATCAGTTGTTCATACTCTATTAGTTCTAGTCGTAGTTGCTTTAGCTGCATTCGCTTATGGTCGATTACAATTTAAAGGCCGTAATGCTATTTTTATGTTTTTAATGGCTACAATGATGTTTCCAGGTGTTGTTAACTTAATCCCTTTGTATAAAATTGTTGATACGCTTGGTTGGATCAATTCTTATTGGGCAGCAATTGTTCCTGGAGCCGCCGGAGTATTTAATATCTTTCTAGTAAGGCAATTTTTGGCGAATATTCCGATCGAATATGATGAGGCAGCAAGAGTAGATGGTGCTGGGGATTTTCAGATATTCTATAAAGTTGTTTTGCCGCAATTAAAACCTATTTTAATGGTTGTTGCATTATTCAGTTTTACGGGCTCGTGGAATGACTTTCTATGGCCGTCCATTGTCTTCAATGATATTGAAAGAATGCCAATAACTGCAGGACTTCAGTTATTACAAGGAATGTATAACTCACAACCGACTATGCTTATGGCTGGAGCTGTAATTGCTATTATTCCTACGTTCATTATATATTTATTCGCACAAAAGTATTTTTTGGAATCCATGTCACTTTCTGCTGGTATAAAGGGATAATAAGGGGTTGTGAGTATGTCTAATAAAATGGAAAAAACTTTAGTTTATATTGCATCTGGCTGGCAGCTTTTAGATGGACTCATAACCATCTTTATCTATGGACCTTATATAAGGAACAAAGGAGCGCATAATGCTGAATTATCTTTTGTGGAAAAAGAAGGGTTAGACTCTCTCTTAGGGAGTATGTATAGCGTTGCTTCTATCTACGGGATTTTACTCATTTTACTAGGTTTGATAACTATTTACCTAACAAGGACCTATTTAAAAAAAGGCATCGTACCCAAGAAGGTTCCTTTCTGGTTTCTAATATGTGGTATCATTTCATATTTTACGATGGATATAATCAGCCTAATTCTATATATGGGCGCTGGTATTATTATTCTTGCAAAAAATCGCTCACTAAAAATATTAAATGATTAATTGAAGGAGGAAAAAATGAAAGGGTTACCTTCGGGGCCACAGTTTACCAAATATGATCAAGAGTCATTAATTGGGCAGCCCTGATAATGAATTGGCATTTCTTATGGAAGGAATTTATCATCTGACAAAAGCATTTGATAGCAAAGGGCTGGTCACTGTCAATGATGGTTTGGGGGATGGAAACAAGGTTGATTCAGAAGAAGCACTTTTAAAGCGTTATCAGGAAATAACGGATTATTAAGGGAAGATCGAACACCGAAGATTTCATTGGATAAGATTAAAGAGGTTAATGATACACGCAGGGCGAATTGATAATTATTTCAGCCACATTGTCTCCTACCAAGCAGCTTACGACCTAAATTTAAGGCTTTGCAAATCATGTAGTTCCAAAATTCTAGAGGGATGGGGAAAATTGGAAAAATGGACGTCTAAAGGATTCGAATATTAAGTAATGGGGGTTATTCACAATGCAGTTTGTACGTGCACTTCTCATATTAGGTGGATTGTTCCTATTCCCGAGCGTTTCATTTGCCTACAGTAACCCCTTTGATCTGCCAAATTCATGGGAATGGGATAATGGAGATTTTTATGGGGAAGGAGATCCTTACATATTAAAATATAATGGCACCTACTATCTCTATGTTAGTACTGTTGATGATAAAAGCGGTGTCAAGGCTTGGACTTCGGAAGATCTGATTAACTGG
This sequence comes from Lederbergia ruris, assembly GCF_018332955.1. NCBI lineage: Bacteria > Bacillati > Bacillota > Bacilli > Caryophanales > Bacillaceae > Lederbergia > Lederbergia ruris. The sequence continues at coordinate 120,693 of NZ_BORB01000004.1, read as the reverse complement.
GAGTATGCTGGCCTTGTCACGGAGGAACCAAGTACAAAAGCAGCTTATGCGCCTGAAGTGACCTATTGGAATGGGGCCTTTTATATGTATACATCGCCAGGCGGCAATGGGCATTATGTCTATAAAAGCTCAAGCCCGTTAGGTCCTTTTGTAAAACAAACAGAAAACTTGGGAATGGGAATCGACGGTCACGTCTTTATTGATGACGATGGTCAATGGTATTTTTATGGTACGGGGTCTGATCGCATAAGTGCTTACAAAATGGAAGATCCCTATACCTTTGGTCCAGCCATAAACACAGGTGCGGAGATGGATGGATGGACAGAAGCTCCCACAGTCTTTAAAAGACATGGGCAATACTATATGACCTATGTGGGGAATCATGTTTGGAGCAAAGCTTATCGTATTAACTACGCGACAAGTGATTCTCCAACGAAAAACTTTAAAGAGAAATCACTACAGAATCCAATTCTTCTTAAAACGGAAGGTGAAAATGTTGGACTAGGACATAATGGCATTGTAAGAGGTCCTGATTTAGATTCTGAGTACATCGTGTATCACAGTCATGCGAATCCCGGTCGCTATTTTAATATGGATCGGATTGCATGGAACGGGGATAAGATGACGGTGCTAGGCCCCACCACATTTGAACAAGAAAATCCAGGCTTACCGGATTTTAGTGATCGTTTTAAACGAAAGGATATTGGCAATCAATGGTCAGAAGTTAATGGCGGTACTTGGTCGCTTCATGATCATGCCCTGGAACAAAAGTCAATCAATGACGCTTCATGGCATCGCCTCGTTACCACTTATGAGACAGAAAACAATTATACAGCTGAATTTAACATGACTTTAGTGAATAAAGGTGAAAGTACTAACCCCCGTTATGGAGCGGTATTTTCCTACCAAGACGAGGATAATTATGGAGTCGCTGTTTTAAGTGCAAATGAAAATCAATTAGAAACAAATTTTGTTGTTGATGGTGTTGAACAGGGTTGGAAGAAATCAGCACTTCCTACTGATTTTGATTATAAACAGTTACATCAAATTAGAGTTGAAAAGGAAGACTCCAAGTTTAACATATTCGTTGATGGAATGCATAAGCAAACAAGAGATGTAAGTTCATTAAATGGTGGGAAGATTGGGTACACAACAAGCGATGCACATGCCTCTTTTGGTTATATCGCAACAAGCAATAAAGTAAATGGAAGTAGTGTATTTGATTTCCACAAACCTTTGCCAGGTAAAATAGAGGCTGTTCATTATAATTCAGGTGGGGAAGGTATTGGCTATCACATTTCTGATGGTGAATTAAATCATACGTATCGGCAGGATGAAGTTGATACTCAGCCAAATTCTGAAGGTGGGTATAGTGTTAAGCTAGCGAAAAAAGATTGGCTGCAATATAACGTCAATGTAGAAGAGGAAGGTCAATATAGTATTAACTTAAGGGTTGCTACAGGAAAAAATGGAGCAAAAGTGCGAGTATCGCTTGATGACAAGACTGATTTGACCGGTATGGTTGATGTTCCAGATACCGGTGGTCAATGGCAAAACTTTATAATCGATCATGTTTCTTTACCAAAAGGAAATCACAAGCTGAAAATCGAAGTCACTCAGGGTTCATTATCTTTTGCTAGTTTTGAGATTAGTAAGTATAAGGATGCACCCATTCTTTTTGAGGATTTTAATGATGGGTTTGATTCCGGCTGGGATCGTTATGAAGGTAATTGGAGAGTGGATACCAATCAAGATTCCATAAGTGTATTTGATGGTTTTAAACCGATTCCCGGAGATATTCAAGCAGCGTATTACATCACGGGTGGGGAAGGCGTTGCCTATCATGATACGACTCCAGAAAATATTGGCGGTGTGCTAAGAGATGATGCCGTTGATATTCGCGATAAGCCAGGTGGTGGAACTGCAGTTGGATGGAATCAAACGGGTGAATGGTTAAAGTATAATGTCGATATTCAAGCTGAAGGAATCTACAATCTGGAAATGGAATACGGCACAACTTTCGAGGACGCCAAGGTAAGATTTTGGTTGGATGATAAAATTGATTTAACGGGCATAGTTGATGTTCCTGCAACAGAAGGTTGGAACGATTGGCAGATACTTAGGATGGAAAATGTCCAATTGCCAAAAGGAGAACATACGTTAAAGATAGAAATTGTGAAAGGGGAATTTGATATCTCTAAATTCCACTTTAGATCTTTTGACATCCACAAACCTATCCCTGGCACAATTGAAGCAGAAGATTATAATCTTGGTGGCGAAGGTGTCGCGTATCATGTTCATGTGGATTCAAATACCGATGGGGAATTTAGAGAAGACGGGGTAAACATTAAACCTGATCCGGAAGGCGGATATGCCATCCGCGATTTAAAAAAGGGAGAATGGATCAAATATAATGTAAACATATCTGAATCAGATAAATATGGACTTGATTTTATTGCCAATAATTCCGATGAAGATACGAAAATACGTATTTCGTTAGATGATGGAATAGATGTAGTGGAAAGCATAACCATTTCCGTTACGGATAAAGAAAAGGATTGGGAGAATATTTCTATTTCCGATTTAGATTTACCGCAAGGAAAACATACGCTCAAGATTGAAGTGATCGATGGCGAATTATCTTTTACAAAAATGATTTTCCATACATTTGATAGTGCTAACTCCTTGCCGGGAAAAGTGATGGCCGTCGATTATATGACTGGTGGTGAAGGTGTAGCCTATCATGATAAAACCCCGAGAAATATCGGAGGCAAATATCGGTATGATGGCGTGGATATTCGCAATCATCCGGATGGCACGTTTAATATTGGGTGGAATCAAACCGATGAATGGTATAAATATAATGTTGATATTGCCAAAAGTGGTGACTATGTATTAGATATAAATGTCGCAACTAAACAACAGGGTGGTCAAGTAAGATTGTGGTTAGATGATAAAATAGATCTCACGGGAGTAATCGATATTCCACGAACAGGGGAATGGGATGATTGGTCTAGTGTAATAAAAGAAAACATTTCATTACCTAGCGGAAAGCACACGATTAAGGTAGAAACGGTGAAGGGTGAGTTTGATTTTCACCATTTCAGTTTTATTGAACAAGATCAGTATCAACCAATTGACCAAGAAGGAGTTTATCGTTCAGGGGCCGGAACATTTGGAAAGTCAGTGATTGGGGATAGTGCATGGCATAATTATGTGGTTGAAGCGGATGTTCAGGTTGTGGATGGAAAAGGGGATGGCGGTATCCTATTCAGGGTAAATAATCCTGCCCATGGAAAAGAACTGAACCACAATAATGCCGATATGTTACAAGGATATGTCGCCTATATTAATAAAGATGGCGTTCATCTCGGTAAATTTAACTACAATTGGACCTACCTGACAGGGGCCAAACTTGATGATCCAATCGATGAATGGCAGCATATTAAAGTAGTTGCAAGCGGAACGAATATCAAGATATATGTAGGAGACATGGACAAGCCAAAAATTGATTACGATGATCATAGTGCTACCGCGTTTATCCACGGTAAGGTTGGTGTTAGAAGTGTCTTTAGTGATACAAAATACGATAATATTTTTGTGCGCCCTTTAGAACCAAGTACGAATGATATACTATCAATCCTTACGGAGCATCAAGGAGATTTAGCAGAAAAAGATTATCGATCACTTAAAGTTCATTTGACAGCAGTTGGACAATTTGAGAAAAAAGGAGCGGCTAAAAAGGTAATCAAACATATGGAAAGCTTCAGTCAATTGCTTGATTATCAGCTAGAAAATGATTTGATTTCTAATGAGCTGTACGGGGTTTTAACGACTACTACCAACTCGCTCATTGAGAATTGGAAAGGAAAATAAGAGGAGCTAAGTGGAAATTCCCCATGCAGGTAGTTTTCTAGCATGGGGAATTCTTATGTATAGATACCATTGGTTTCGAAGGGATTATGTCCTTACACTTATTCTTTTGCATGGTATCGATTTGGCGAAACACCATAATAATTTTTGAAAGCCCGAGAAAAAGAGTAAAGGTCTGAATAACCAAGAGAGAGCGCTATTTCGGTAATTGTATGTGTTCTCTCTAAAATTAATTCCACCGCTCGATTCATTTTTAAAGACAGAAGATAATTACTTGGTGTCACTCCGACCTCATTAACAAATGAATCAGCAAAGTAGGAGCGGTGAATACCAACGTATTTGGCTACGTCTTTTACGGAGATATTTTCTGCAAAGTGCATATTCATATATTCTTGACTTTTTTGCAGCCAATTTCTAGGTGTAGCAGGAGCGAGGTTTTTCTGTTTTGATTGAACAGAAAGGCTGTGAAATAGTTTATACATGATACTTAAGCCAAATAGATCATCATCTTCCTCATCCTTTTTAAAATGTGTAGCAAGTTCACTTAAAATTTCAATAATTTCCTCATTTATTATCCCTTTCACATGAGTGGAATAGTTCGTAATCCCAATCCGTTTTAAAAGTGGAATTGCTTGTCTCCCATCAAAGGCCAACCAGAACATCTGGAGTGGATGGTCAGGATTGGATGAATATTGGTGCGTTTGATTAGGGAGTAAGCAAAATATATCTCCTTGCTGAATGTTTTTATTCGTCTCGTTCTGATTAAACATTCCTTCACCATCTAGGATGAAGTGTACACTATAATATGTAATCATACGTGGCCCCATTTTATAATTCGACTTGGCCTTGTTACGCCCCGCTCTAATAGGCCAAAGCCCACCAGCCTTTTCCATTGGGGTTGGGGTATGAAACCAATGTTCCGCATATTCATGGGAAAATTCCTTCAAGTGTAACCCCTCCTTTCGAAAATCTAACAAATTGTTATCTATTCATCTAACAATATAACATTCAGGGTTTAAGAATTTTTGGCTATCTTAGAAACTAAGGTTTATTTTTATATCTATTATATTGTGACAACTGGAGGTCTAGCAAGTGGGAAAAGAAAAACAACCTAACATTCTGTTAATTTCAACAGATCAACAACATTGGAATACGATTCATGCATTAGGGAACGAAACGATACATACCCCGAACTTGGATCGATTGGTCAAGGAAGGGATTGCTTTCGAAAGGGCATATGTTACAAGTCCGGTTTGTTCTCCGAGTCGTTCCTCCATTATTACGGGGGAATACCCTTCGAGACATAAATGCTGGAATATAGGTGTTGAATTAGATGAAAATAGAACAACTATGGGTCAGTTAATGGTGGAACATGGATATACGACAGGGTTGTTTGGAAAGGCACATTTTAAGCCTGTATTAAAAGAGGGTAGTTTTGAAGCCCCACCACATATACATGATCGTGATTTTTGGAAAGAGTGGCAAGGTCCATACTATGGATTTGAAAAGGTCGCAATGGTTCACGGACATTCCGACGAAGATTCCTCCCATGGGATGCATTATGGAGCATGGCTAGTTGAACAGGGAATCGATCCTTCGAGGTATTTTGGTCCTGGTGGCGGACATCGTGAAGGGTCTTGGGATTTACCGGAGGAATATCATTATACTCGCTGGACAGCGGATCAGACGATGGACTTTATTGAGAATAAAGAGGCTGATAAGCCATTTTTAGCTTGGTGTAGTTTTCAGGATCCTCATAACGCCTTTTTATGTCCAGAACCATGGAATAGTATGTATGATCCTGATCAAATGCCTCCATTTATTGAAAAAGAGGGAGAAATGGCTGATAAGCCACTGATTCATCAATATCTCTTGGAAGATCGGATGAATGAACTGGATATTAATGTGACATCAGATCCTGGTCATAATACGGGGGGAGTCCAGTGTTTAGGCCATACGAACAAAAAACTTGGTTATGATAGAGCTAGGAAATGGCTTGCCTCTTATTATGGAATGATTAGCCTAATAGATCACCATATTGGACGTATTTTAGATAGATTGGATGAGTTAGGTTTGGCCGAAGAAACATTAATTGTTTTTACTTCTGACCATGGTGACTATGCCGGTAATCATGGTTTTTGGCTAAAAGGCCCGATCCATTATGATGACATTTTACGTGTGCCGTTTCTCGTTCGTTGGAAAGGGGAGTTTTCGGAAGGGAAAAGGACAAATTCTTTAATGAGTTTGGTGGATTTAGCACCAACATTTCTAGAGGTTGCTGGAATAGAAAAATATCCTTCCATGCAGGGAACTAGTCAATTAAAAACGCTGTATCAACCTGATCAAGCAACACGAGATTGGTGTTTAGTTGAAAATCGTGCAGAACCTAGCTTTTATGTAAAAACACTTGTAACAGATCGATATAAGCTAAATTATTTTCTTGATCGAGAAGAGGGCGAACTTTACGATCTTAAAGAAGATCCAAATGAATTTGTTAATTTGTATAACGAAGAGGGCTATGCAGAGGTTAAGTTGAAAATGTTTAAAAAGTTAGTGGACATCTACGGTGAGCTGGAAAATCCGATTCCTCCTAGACAAAGCTTTGCATAAATACCATATAAAAAGGAGAGTTGTATGATGGCTAAGGAATCAGCAGCCTATTTAATTGCCTATTTCAGATCAGGACCTATGCAAACCGATAAAAGCGAAAAGCTCCACTATGCATATAGCCGTGATGGCTTACATTGGTATGAACTTAATCAAAATCATGCCGTTTGGTCGCCATCGATCGGAGAAGGAATATTACGGGATCCTTTTATTAACAAAGGGAAAGATGGATTCTGGCATATGGTCTTTACCATTCGTCCAAAAGGGAAATTATTAGGATATGCTAAGTCAAAAGACTTAATAACATGGGAAGATGAAAAGGCGATCGAGGTTATGGCTGACTATCATCAGGTTCAAAATTCATGGGCACCGGAATTTAATTACGACCCAGAAAAAGAGGATTATATTCTCTATTGGGCTTCTAGTGTTGGAGATGATATGAGTCATAATAAACATTATTACTGTCGCACATCGGACTGGGATACTTTTTCTGAAACAAAGCTATTTTTTGATCCTGGTTTTCAAACGATTGATGCCAGTATTGAGCAATGGAACGGAATAAACTATATGTTTGTAAAGGACGAAAGCGCCGTCTATGATCCCAAGAAGCGTTCCCAGCCAATTGCTAATAAGCTTGCTGTATCATCCGATTTAAGCGGTCCATATGAGGTGATCAGTGATTTTATTACCCCGGATTATACGGAAGGACCCGAAATATTAAAGATTCGGAATGAGCAAAAGTGGTATCTGATTTATGATTATTGGAAATATGGGAGATTCGGGATCAAGGAATCTACCAATCTTGTAGATTGGTCTGATGAGCTTGATCGTGAACAGTGTCGTTTTCCTCATCAGATTCGCCATGCGACGGTCTTTTCTTTAGAGGAAGATGAGCTATTTCAGTTAATGAATCAGTTTTCTTTGGAGGCTTACTACCCGACCACATTCCATAGTTATGTATCTTTGGCTTCTCATGCAAGTAGTGGCTTTATGCATGATGAGTTTTATATGCGTTCGATATCAATGTGGTTTAAAGCTAATACCACAGTTGGAACCCAGGTTCTATATGATGAAGGGGGAGACGATAGCGGCTTAGGGATCCGAATCAAAGATGGGAAATTGGAAACAGCTGTCCGAAATAAAGGGAACCAAATAAATGCTTCCGCAGGATTGATAGAAACAAATCAATGGCATCACGCAACCGCCGTATTTAATGAAGGCACTTTAAAATTATACGTAGACGGTATTTTGATTGAGACAAAAACTTTTGATTCCCCGTTAATCGAAAGTCACTTCAATCCAGGAGGACTTGGCGCTCGATTTGGTGTAGATGCCTTTGGAGAGTCCGACGGTAAAGCTAAATTTAATGGGGTATTTCGGGACTGTAGGATTTATACAGTGCCATTACAAGAGGAAGATGTAGATTATCTGTTTCGGGCTGAGCAAAGGTAGATTGATATCTGAGGTGTGAATTCGAACTCTAAAGGAATTAAAGGAGGTGATTGCAAACTACTGGCTTTAATATGTTCAAAATCCAAAAAAGGGGTAGGTGAATGGGAACTTTGATGAAAAATAGGATTTTTTATCAGTTCTTTATCGGATCAATTGGCTTGATAGCGATCCTAAGCATCATGATTATCCCGCAAACAGTGTATGGTAAAGAGCAATCTAAAAAACTTAACAATAAGTTCGTAGTTGATTCAGGTCCCAACAAGGGAGAAAAGGTAAAGGTTTATGACGGAACAATTGAGAAATATAACGGTTATTATTATGTAATGGGAACAGGGTCGTTGGGAAATGTATATCGTTCCAAAGATATGATTCATTGGGAAAGTCCTTACGAATTCATTTCAAGTGACCCAAATACACTTCCTCCATATGCCGAAAATGATTACACCGAATTTGGGGCTTCAGATTTGTTTTTTCATAATGGTGTCATGTTTTACGGATTTAATAGTAGCAACCTAATGCACGGAGATCCTAGCTCTATGCATACGATCCCAGATTTCAGACATAGCTTTTGGGAAGAGAAATACGATATGGGGATCGATGTCCAATTTTTTGTTGCTCCGAATGGAGAGTTGCTTTATTTACGGAAGGTAAATCCATTTGAGGCAGATCCAAATACGGGAGAAGAAAGGTCCTTTGATGCGAGTGCCTGGATGTGGAAGGTTGAATCTTTCTTTAATGAAAGAGGGAATCCTGGACGAAGTACTGGAAAGGAATTAATTCATACCCAGAAAGGGCATTGGGCGAGCTTTGATAAGTTTAATTTTGAAGGACCAGAAATGTATTATCAAAATGGTCAGTATTATTTACTCTATATGGGTAACAATATGGCACCAAGAACCGGACTCTATGAGACTGGGGTAGCACAAGCTGATCATTATAATCATTTTGATAACAGCACAAAATATCCCGGAAAATTGATTGCACGTAATTTAGAACGAATGCTTCTGGATTATGATGTAATTTTACCAACAGCGGAACACGGTTGGCAAAATTATCAGTATACATTTACCGAACCAGAAGGAGATTGGAAAAAGGTGAATTATATTGCCTCTGATTGGAGTACTGGAAAAGGTGGATTCGGTTATCCTCTTACAGAGCGAGAGGTTTTAATCCCGAGCATTTATAATGATGAAAAAACGAAACAAAGCGAGATATGGGGTTCCCCAGAAGGACCGCAGAATTTATGGGTACGGCGAACTTTCCATCTTGAAAGTATCCCGGAAACAGTGGCTTTAAGACATCGCTTGGAGGGATATGGAAAAATCTATATCAACGGCCAGGAGATTCATCAACAGCAAGGTCAACAACGTAGCTACGAAATGGTAGAAGTGCCGGATACAGTACTTCAAAAGGGTGAGAACGTTATCACCGCTGAAGTGAGCACAAATGGCTCAAAGCTCAATTTTTATCATCTCGATTTTGGATTATATGACACGAATGGGCAAGCGGTTGAAGCAGATATTGTTGGTCCGACCCAACCAAATGTGATTAAAGGACCTAATGGTTTTGAGACATGGGTGACTTACAAAGGATTATGGGATGGCGACAATGGTCAAGGGAAAGATCGTGTTTACCTCTGGGGTGATGAAATGGTTGTCGACGGACCGACCTCGGAAAATTCGCCTGATCAGCATTTTGATGCGTGGCAACCGACGTTTAATGATCGATTTGATACAAGCGATAGCTTAGACAATTATAGCGATAGTCAAGGTGTTTCAATTAAAAATGATTCACTGTATTTCAACACTCCTAACAAATTAAAAGAGATTCTGTTAAAGGATTACAAGCTCAAGAATTTCTTTTTAGAAATCAATATTCGCTTTGATGATAAGGATAGCGGTAATCAAGGTCGTGCAGGTGTTACCGTTTGGCACAAGGATAAAAATAACTTTGTCCGCCTTTTCATTGATCGAGATGACCTTACCTATATTGTCTCTTCCACCATAAATGGGGAAACTACCACAGAAGAGCATCCATTACCTGAAACCTTTGAATTTCTCCATAAGGATGATCGAGCAAAGGATTTTGGTGAACAATACCATCCACTGAAGGTTTATAAAAATGGATCTAAATTGTTTGCTGAATTGGATCATTACAAGTTAAATAACGATAAACCAGTGCTTGAACTGGAGGAAATGTCCACTCCTGGAAAAGTTGGTCTGGTGTGCAATGGGGCTAAGTGCAGCATGGATAACTTGAGTCTTACTGTAGGGTGGAGTGAATATGGAAACTATTTTAACGATTGGAATAAGGACTGGAAAGTTTCGAACAAAGGAATAACATCTCCATCTAAGGCTGAATCCCTAACAGTGAAGGGTGACCCAATGCGGGAGCATGAATTTTCGGTGAATATCGATACGGGATCACTACCAAAATCGGGAAAGACTGGCGTTATTTTAGAGTATGTCGATGACCAAAATTATGTTGTAGCATATACGAATTATGCTACGAATCAGTTTGAAATTCATCAAGTAGTGAATGGGAAAGCTGAACTGCTAGAGACAGCATCAACTGCACGCGATACGATCTATGGTCATTCTAATTTCGACGAGGGATTAGAGCAAACAGAATATGTATATGATTTGCGAGCACCCGCTGAAGTTTCGCAAGCTAAAATTTTGTGGTTGCATGGAAAGTTTGAATTGATCAATTGGATTGACGAATTTTATACATTACCGGATGTCGATTCACAAAATTTCGGAATGGACAACTGGAATGCAACTGAAGATAAATGGAGTCCAATAGAATATGTCTATGATGGGAAAGGACGAGGAGATTATCATGTTGCGAGTTTCAATAACACACTCATGACTGATAGGATCCGTTTAAAAGTACCGTCTACAAGTAACCGCCCATTTTCCTTGGCGCTACGTGAGGAAATTAGTGCACAGAACTTCTATAAGACTGTGCGTACAGATGGCCGAATCTATCTGTGGGTCAATAATAAATTGATTTTTGATATAAAGGATCCATTCAAAAATAGACCTGCACGAGTTGGATTCTATACCGATGGTGCGGAAGCGACATATAACTCTTTTACCGGGTTTGATATTTCGGTTCACCCACATGATTGGAAGGAAGATATTAATACATCTGACATGCTTTCAACACTTGAAAGTCATCAGGAAGATCTATCTGAACAAGTCTATCGGGCTTTGTCCACCCATTTAATCTCAGTTGGCCATTATGAAAAGCAACAGAATGCTAAGAAAATTGTCAAACACATGGAAGGCTTTAAACAATTAATTAATCATCAGAAGGATAATCAATTTATTTCAAAAAAGCTTCATGGAATATTGGAGGCGGATGCAGACTCCATCATATTAAAGTGGCAAGGTGAAAAGTAATGCTAGTGGGACCATTCCATGTGGCGCGAGGCTTTCTAGCATTAGTATTAATACAAAGTATTTATGGATATTGGAAGATCGTTCGGCATTCTAAAATTAAAGGAGAGCAATGTAGATGACAACGACTGTAAAAACATATCAAAGAACAGAATATCCGAGACCGCAATTTCAGCGTCAATCTTGGATGAATTTAAATGGGACATGGAAATTTGCCTTTGATGATCATAATATCGGGGAAAAAGGATCGTGGTATGAGAAACCTTCATTTTCTACAGAGATACAAGTTCCTTTTACGTATGAAACAAAGGCCAGTGGAATTGGAGAGGAGACGTTTCATCCATATATTTGGTATCAAAGAACATTTGAAATTCCAAAAGAGGAAATTGGAAAGAGAGCGATCCTGCGTTTTCAAGCTTCTGATTATCTAACAAAAGTATGGGTGAATGGTATTTTTATCGGTCAGCACAAAGGGGGATATGCTGCGTTCTCTTTTGATATTAGCCATGCTACAGACAATACAAAGGAAAATGAATTAGTTGTTAAAGTAGAAGATAGCCAAAGCTGTTATCAGCCTCGGGGAAAACAGCGGTGGATGGATCAAAACTTTGGTTGCTGGTATGTGCAAAATACGGGTATTTGGCAAACTGTTTGGTTGGAATTTTTAAATGAAGAAAGTATTGAAAGCGTAAAGATGACACCGAATATTGATACAAACTCCGTAGTTTTTGACTATAAACTACATGGAGAATTGCCGGAAGATACTAGACTTGAGACAACTGTTACATTTTCGGGAAAAAGGGTTAAGCAATTTTCTATTAATCCTGATCGTTCGGATATCCATTTTGAAGTAGATCTTACTTCGGAAATACATCACTGGAAGGTTTACCATTGGACACCGCAAAATCCGAATTTGTACGATGTTCAATTTCGTTTGTATGTGGAAGGTAAACTTGTTGATGAAGTAGATTCCTATTTTGGGATGAGGAAAATTTCGATTAAAAATGGGCAGGTTTTGCTAAATAATGTGCCAATCTACCAAAAGCTGTTATTAGATCAAGGTTATTGGACAGATACAATGCTCACTCCCCCATCAGATGAAGCGATGCTTGAAGATATTGAAAAAACCCTTCAGATGGGCTTTAACGGTGTTCGAAAGCACCAAAAAATTGAAGATGAAAGATTTTTATATTGGTGTGATAAAAAGGGATTATTGGTATGGTCTGAGATGGCTTCCACATTCGACTTTTCAGATGAAGCAGTTGATAACTTTACAACAGAATGGCTAGAAATTGTACAACAGCATTATAATCATCCTTCGATCATTACGTGGGTTCCGTTTAATGAATCTTGGGGAATCCGAAATGTCCTTACAGATAAAAAGCAACAACAATTCACCGAATCTATCTATCATCTAACAAAATCAATTGATTCTGAACGTCCAGTTATTGTGAATGATGGGTGGGAACATACAATTTCCGATATTATCGGCTTGCATGATTATGAAGAATTTGGAAAAGTCTTCTACGAGCGCTATAAAGATAAGGATCGAATTCTTAACAATGAAATTACTGCTAATCATCATAAGTATGCAATGGCTGAAGGATATGAATATAAAGGCCAGCCTGTCATGATCACGGAATATGGCGGAATTGCTTTCAATGACGAACGTGGTTGGGGATACGGGAATCAAGTAGATTCTGAGGAAGCCTTCCTAATGCGTTACGAAGAAATGACTGAGGCAATTAAAGCGATTCCTTATATAACGGGATATTGCTATACACAAACAACCGATGTTCAACAGGAAATCAATGGATTATTAAAAGAAGATCGAACACCTAAGATTGCATTAGATAAGATTAAAAAAATTAATGATTCATTCAGACCAAGATAGTCATTTAGAAGAGGAGTGAAAGAGGGGATTGGCAGTAGCAATCCCACTCTTTTATTTCAAGACATTTCGTTGACTTGTTTAGAAAACAATGGGCGTCAACAAAGAACAGAGAAACATTTGGAGGGATAAAACATGTCTGAGAAAAAACCAAATATCGTATTAATTTTAGCCGATGATTTAGGATTTTCTGATCTAGGAAGTTTCGGAAGTGAGATCCAAACCCCAAACTTAGACCAACTTGCTAAGGGCGGCTTGCGGTTAACGCAGTTTTATAATTCAGCACGTTGTTGCCCAAGTCGGGCATCGTTATTAACTGGGGTATACCCACATCAAGCTGGTGTAGGGCATATGACAGAAGACCATGAGATTCCGGGTTATCGTGGATTCTTAAAGGATCAATGTGTGACGATTGCCGAAGTGTTAAAGGAAAGTGGATATCATACGTATCTATCAGGAAAATGGCATGTCGGGGAAAAGGGACCAGTAGAACGTGGTTTCGATGATTTCTATGGCATTTTAGGTGGATTTACAAGTTTCTGGGATCAAAAAGATTATTCTCGCCTACCTAAAGATCGTCCAACAAGACATTATGAAGAGGGAGAATTTTACGCAACAGATGCGATTACGGACTATGCTCTAGATTTTCTGAAGGATTCGCGTTCTGATGATCAGCCTTATTTTCTCTATTTGTCCTACAATGCTCCTCATTTTCCCCTTCAGGCACCGGAAGAGGAGATTGCCAAGTATGAGAAGGTTTACGAAAAGGGCTGGGATCGAATTCGAGAAGATCGGTTAGAAAGAATGAAAAAGCTTGAGATTGTTGGAGAAGATACACCACTAACGCCTCGATCAGAATATTGGAATCGGGATAGGGACATCCGAGGTACAAATCCTGCATGGGACTCGATTGACCCGGATCGGCAGAAAGACTTAGCGAAGCGAATGGCCATTTATGCAGCGATGATTGATCGAATGGACCAAAATATCGGACGAGTTTTAGACGATTTGCGAGAAAATAGTGAACTAGAGAATACCTTGATTTTATTTTGTTCTGATAATGGAGCATGTGCCGAGTGGGATCCGTGGGGATTTGATAATTGGAAAACAACCTCCAATTTCTTACATCGTGAAGCAGATTTAGAAAAAATGGGGGGACCTGACTCGTACCATAGCTATGGCTCTGGTTGGGCTAATGCATGCAGCACACCCCTTCGGTTATATAAGCATTATGGCCACGAAGGTGGGATTAGTACTCCATTATTAGCGCATTGGCCAGAAACCATTAAACGTCAAGGTGAGATTGAACACCAGCCTGGTCACTTTATTGATATAATGGCAACCTTGGTTGATATTGCTAATGCCCCATACCCTGATCATTATAAAGGACAGCCAATTCTTCCAATGGAAGGGGAAAGTTTAGTCCCTATCTTTAAGGGGGAGGAAAGGCAAGAACGCACCTTTTGCTTTGAACATGAGCAACACTGCGGTGTACGAAAGGGTCCATGGAAACTATCGAAAGTCAAAGAGGGTGACTGGGAACTTTATAATATAGATAATGACCGGACCGAAATGCGGAATTTAAAAGACCAGTACCCAGCCCTCGTAACAGAATTAAAAGGAATTTGGAAAGAATGGGCAGAGAGGACAGATGTTTATCCACTTAGAGGCGTTAAGCAAAGGAAGAATTAGGTATTGTCATAACTTTTAATCTAAATGAACATGTTCATTTAACAGGGTTCAATGCATGGGGAGGAAGGAAGATGAAACAACCAAATATTCTTTGGATAACTACGGATCAACAACGTTTTGATACACTTGGGTGTTATGGAAATGAATTTGTAAATACACCAAATATTGATCGGTTAGCAAAAAGTGGCGTGTTATTCGAGCAATGCTATAGCAATAGTACAGTTTGTACCCCAAGTCGAGCAAGTTTTCTAACAGGCAGGTATCCGAGGACAAATCGTACTAGACAAAATGGACAATCAATTCCCGCTGATGAAGTTCTGGTTACAAAGTTGTTAGCGGATGCAGGGTACATATGTGGTTTAGCGGGTAAGTTACATATCTCTGCCTGTAACCCATCTGTTTCTACTGCTAGGGAGCCTCGGATTAATGACGGTTATACGGAATTTAATTGGTCCCATCATCCAAATCGAAATTGGCCCTCTGATGACTATCAACACTGGCTCACAGAGAAGGGTGTGAAGGTTAAAAAAAGAAAGGTCGAAGGTATGCCATATATCGAATATTGTCCTGATGAGGAGAATCATCAAACAACATGGTGTGCGCAAAAGGCAATCAATTTTATTAAAAACAATGCCGATTTTGAAAATCCATGGTTATTTTCGGTGAATATGTTTGATCCCCATCACCCATTTGACCCACCGGAAGATTATTTGAAGCGATATTTAGATATTCTCGATGAGATCCCTATGCCTAACTATAAAGAGAATGAATTAGAGGAAAAGACAATTTACCAACAAATTGATCATGAAAGGGCATATGGAATAAAGGGTTTATTTCCTGCTTCTAAAATGAGTGAAAAGGATCATAAATCTTTAAAGGCTGCTTACTGGGCGATGGTTGATTTAATTGATAAGCAGGTTGGTAGAATAATTGATGTCCTTGAAGAAACAGGGCAGTTAGAAAATACAATCATTATTTTTATGTCAGACCATGGAGAGATGCTAGGTGACCATGGCATTTATTTAAAGGGTCCTCACTTTTATGATCCAGCTGTTAACGTTCCATTCATCATTTCATGCCCAAGCAGAATACAAGGGAATAGACGAATGAATACGATGGTTGAGCTAGTGGATATCGCGCCAACATTGTTAGAGGCGATTGGACAACCGAATTATAAAGGTACGCAAGGAAAGTCTTTATGGGATTTATTAATAGGTTCAAATGAAGAAGGGCCTCATAGGAATGATGTCTATTGTGAATTTTACGATGATAGAAGAGGGGATGATCAACGAAGAATATCAGCGAATATGCTTCGGACAGAAAAGTTTAAACTTATTGTTTATTCAGGAATGGAACACGGAGAATTATATGATTTGGAAAAAGACCCGAATGAATCATCAAACCTCTGGAATGACATACATTATCAGGCCATAAAAATGAAATTGTTTAAGCGGTTATACGATAGAATGATGGAGACAATGGATCCTTTACCTGAGAAAATAGCAGCTTGGTGATGACTAAATACTAGGTTAATCTTACTTATCCTTTTTGAGAAAAGATTGCAGTGACTAAGAAGTTATTTAACACATTCATTGTTTATAATAAATTCTATAAAGCTGATGGGGGAAGAGTGAGTAATATAAACGTTCCTTTTTGAGGAGGCAAACTATGAAGGGAAAACCGAACATTTTATTGATTCAAACAGATCAACAATCAGCAGAAACTTTAGAGATGTACGGAAATCCTATTGTAAAAACACCTAACCTTAAAGGTCTAGCTGAGGAAGGTGTGTTGTTTGAAAATGCCTTTTGTAATTATCCAGCATGCGTGCCATCTCGTTCTTCGATGATGTCGGGAAGGTATGCATCAACTATTCGTTCTCATGCTAACCACATGTTATTAAATCCACTTGAGGATTCGTTACCGAAACTCTTAAAAGACAATGGTTATCAAACTGCTTTAATCGGTAAAAATCATGTATTTATGGATGGAAATCAAGTGAACTTTTATTCGAAGGGTGAAGAAAAGCCTGATGTACTTCATGATGCGTTTGATTATGTGAAAGAGGGAAGGCATGGACATTTAGTGGATGGTTATAGAGAGGATCCCAAGGTACAACAGGCGCATCAATGGGCGCAAGATCATTGTTGGAACAGTCCTTTAGGCCATGGGGCAAATCCAGCTTCCTATAAGGATTGTGGGACACAGCTGCTCGGTAATGCAGCTATTGAATATTTGGATCACAATCGGCAATCTGATCAGCCATTTTTTATGTGGTTATCATTCCCGGATCCGCATACCCCTTATCAGGTACCTGAGCCCTATGCAAGTATGTATAATTTAGAAGATATCCCCTTGCCTCCTAAGGATGACTTGCAAAACAAACCTGAAAGACAAAGAGTGGCACATATTATGGATGCGATGGATAAAACAGACGATGACCTTATTAGGAGCGTCAAGGCGATCCATTACGGTATGATCAGTTTTATTGATGATAATGTAGGTAGGGTATTGAAAAAGTTGGAAGAACTGGGCTTAAGAGAAAATACTGTCATTTTATTTACCTCAGATCATGGCGATTCGATGGGAGCTCATGGATTAATCCAAAAGCATAATGCGTTTTATGACTCAATGATTAAAGTGCCTTTAATTGTTTCTTGGCCAGAAGTGATTCAATCAAAGACATGTAACCACTTAACTGAATTGGTTGATATTTTGCCTACTATTTTAGAATTATCGGAAATAGATGTTCCTCAAGGAGTGCAAGGAAAAAGCTTTACTCCTTATTTACTTGATCAAACATACATTCCAAGAGAGTTTGTCGTCATTGAAAGCGGAGAAAGTGGCGAACCTATAAGATTATCTGAGATTACGGTACGTCCAGAAACGCCATTTGATGAACGTTATTTTGTTTGGTGTGCTTACCGTGAAGCATTTATCGGAAAGGGGAAATGTATACGGACCCATAATTGGAAGTTAAATGTTTATACGAATGGTGATGGAGAATTATACGACCTTCAAAATGACCCGTATGAATTAAACAATTTATATGGTGATCCAAAGTATAAAGCTATCATGATAGATTTTGAGCGTAAATTACTTAGATGGTGCATGAAAAATGAAGATACACTGCCAATTAATAAAACAGTAAAGCTTAATTATAGAAGTACGTATGGAAGAAGAGAGACGAGCAAGGGAACTAGAAAGGATAAATTGAATTATTAGCCGGCTACGTAAGCAAATGCGTTGCATCAAAAAATAGGAACTTAGCGTGCCAATTTAATATTAAATTTTAAAAACGTTATATTGAATCCTAACAAATTGCTAATTGATAACCTAACAAATTAACATTCGTTCTACACGATATTTCAGTTACTCTAAACTAAGAAGGTTATAAAAAATAAAAATGTTAAGGGAGGTTTTTTGAGTATAAGATAGCCTCAAGAATAGGGAGCAATTTAAAATATCTGTATCCGATTACAAATATGTGGAAATGTGTGTCTAAAAGATGAAAAAGACACTTAAAAATAAGGGGGAAAGCAAAAATGAAAAGGTTTTTAACACTAGTTTTATCTCTAGTTTTGGTAACTTTAATATTTGCGGGCTGTTCAAAGTCTAAAGAGACAAATGGGAGCACCACTAGTGAGGGCCCTTCAGACAATTTTAATAAAGAAGGACTTCCAATAGTTGACGAAGAGATTAATTTAAAGTTTTTTGCCAGACGCTCTCCAGTAAATGGCCCCTATAAAGATATGTTAGTTTTCAAGGAATTTGAAAAGATGTCAAATATTAAAATAGAGTGGAATGATGTTCCCCAGGATGGTTTTGATGAAAGGAAAAACTTAGAGTATGCAGCTAAAAATCTACCTGATGTCTTTTATAAGGCTGAGATTTCGCATGCAGAGGCCGTAAAATATGGTTCGTCAGGACTCTTTATTCCGCTTGAAGATTTACTTGAGGAGTATGCACCGAATTTCACAGCTTTATTTGAGCAATATCCGGAAATAAAATCATCCATTACCGCCCCAGATGGTCATATCTATGCTTTACCGGCTATTGTTGAATTAGATGCTGCAAGAACTGAAAAATTTTGGGTTAATAAAGACTGGTTAGACAAATTAGGATTGGAAGAACCGACGACACCAGACGAATTGGTTGATGTTCTTACGGCCTTTAAAAACGATGATCCGAATGGGAATGGCAAACAAGATGAAATTCCTTTAACTGAACGTAACCTCCCTACCTTAATAAATAACTTTGCAAGTTCTTGGGGATTATTGCAGCAAATGGGAAATACGATAAATGTTGAGAACGATAAGGTCCATATTTGGAAGACAGATGATAGATATAAAGATCTATTACAATTCCTAAATAAGCTTTACAAAGAGGGATTACTAGATCGGGATGTTTTATCACATTCACCTTCAGAGTACACAGCTAAATTGTCTACCGGGAAGGTAGGCATGTCCCATACACAGGGAGATGACATGAGTACTCAATATAAAGACTATGAGTACATTGGTATTGCACCAATAAAGGGGCCTTTTGGAGATCAATTAGTAAAGGCATCTCCTATAGCAAGAGATTTTGGTACATTTGCGATTACATCAGCCAATAAGTATCCTGCGGAAACGATTCGCTGGATTGATTACTTCTTTAGTAAGGAAGGTTCCATTTTCTTTAGATATGGGGTTGAGGGAGAGACCTTTAATTATGATGATGATGGTTTACCTCAGTATATAGATGAAGACGCAAGTCTCGAAGCTGTTACTCCATTTCCAGGGGGAGGAGCGCCACAGTATATAACTGAATATAATTCGTCAGCTATTAATTCACCGGCAGTACAAGAAGCACAGAAAAAATTTGATCCATATTTACCAGAGGTAATTTATGGTGCCCCATTATTTGATGAAAAGACAAACAAGGAAGTCAACCAAATCCGTCAAGATATGGATGCGTATTATAATGAAACAAGTTCCCAATTTATTAATGGTGATTTAAGTTTTGATAAATGGGATGAATATGTTTCTACTATAGAAAATATGGGGCTAGAGAGATTAGAAGAAATCTACCAAGAGGCTTTTGATAAAACTTTTAAGGAGTAATAGTAATGACTAGGTACAAAGATTTTCTTTGTACCTAGTAACTAAAAAATAATTCAAGAGGGAGGTACTAAGAAGTGAGTGTTTTAAGGACGAAATCCCAAGAAAATACTTCAAGTGTGAAATCCCAACCCATATTAAAAAAACGTGGAACCTGGAAACAAATCGTCAAAAGTTATGACTTGTACCTTATGCTCTTGTTACCCATGGCTTGGTATATTATCTTTCAATATGGTCCGATGTACGGTTTACAAATTGCCTTCAAAGACTTTAATCCTTCATTTGGTTTTCTTGGAAGCAAATGGGTCGGTTTTGAAAACTTCACAAGGTTTTTCGAATCTTATTATTTCGGAAGATTACTATGGAATACATTTTCTATAAGTATCTATTCTCTGCTTATAGCATTTCCAATCCCAATACTTTTGGCCCTTCTCATCAATGAAATTCGCAATAATGCGCTCAAAAAGTGGGTCCAAAACGTTACATATATTCCACATTTTATTTCCGTGGTCGTTATTGTCGGAATGCTGAGCCTATTTTTAAATCCTGCTAGCGGAATAGTCAATACCATGTTAAATGCTGTAGGAATAGATTCTGTCGCTTTTATGGAAAAACCTGGATGGTTTAAGACAATCTTCATTGGGTCTAATATATGGCAAAGCATGGGTTGGCAGTCGATTATCTATATCGCAGCCTTAGCGGGAATCGATCCACAGTTGTACGAAGCGGCGAAAATGGACGGAGCAAGCCGGTTTCAAAGAATTATTCATGTATCGATACCAGGCATTCTTCCAGTAATTATTATTTTACTTATTTTGGATGTAGGGAACTTCTTAAATGTAGGATTCGAGAAGATCTTATTAATGCAAAATAATTTAAATATGAAATCGAGTGATGTCATCCAGACATTTGTTTACAGAAACGGTATTCTCAACGGGGATTTTAGCTATAGTGCCGCGATCGGTTTATTTAATTCGGTTATTAATTTTATTTTATTAATATTTATCAATCAATTTGCAAAGAAAAAGGCAGAGACAAGCCTATGGTAGATAAAAATCTAAAAAATGTCAGTGAAGGAGGGAGCCTACGGTGAAACAACAATCTAAGAAGATCTCAGATGGAAAAGTATTTGATATCGGAGTGCTCATTATTTCTGCTGTCATTTCGGTATTGATACTATATCCGTTAATTTTTATTGTGAGTGCTTCTTTCAGTAGTCCTGAAAAAGTTATGAGTGGTGAGATGTGGCTTTTTCCCGTTGATTTTACATTAGATGCTTATAGTGAAGTTTTTAAAGATGGAGATATATGGAATGGCTATAAAAATACTATTTTTTATACAATCGGTGGTACCTTTATCAATATTATACTGACAACTTTAGCCGCCTATCCACTTTCAAGACGAGATTTGCCAGGTAGAAACATCATTATGTTTATTATAACCTTTACGATGTTTTTCAGCGGTGGAATGATTCCAACCTTTTTGGTCGTACAAGGACTAGGGATGGTCGATACCTTTTGGGCAATGATTATACCGAATGCAATTGCGACGTATAACCTGATCGTCATGCGTACTTATTTTCAGACAAGTATTCCTTGGGAGCTTCAGGAAGCGGCAATGATAGATGGTTGTTCCAACTGGAAAATGTTATGGAAAGTAATTCTTCCACTGTCAAAGCCAATCATCGCTGTTATGTTACTTTTTTATGCAGTGGGCCATTGGAATGCATTTTTTAACGCTCTAATTTACCTGCGGGATGACAAACTTTATCCTTTACAGCTTATACTTAGAGAAATTCTCCTTGTCAGTCAGGCGAATATGACAGACGAAATCAGTAGTGAAATTGGATTAGATGAAAAAATGATGCTGGGTGAGAGTATTAAGTATGCTTTAATTATTATAGCTAGTTTACCTGTTCTGGTTATATATCCTTTTGTTCAAAAGCATTTTGTCAAAGGAGTAATGATTGGGTCTATTAAAGGGTAAATATTTTAGAGTTCAAAAATAGATGATAAAATTCACTTAAAATAGATCAATCAAAAATCTAACAAATTAACATTTTATGGAAAGCTATATATAACAATTTAAAAAGAAAGAAGGATTTATTATGACAAATACCTTTCAAAATCCATTAATGGATCCTGGAGCGGACCCGTGGGTTTATAAAGATGATGATATGTATTATTTTATGGCTACGAGAAGAACTCACCTCGACTTATGGAAATCTCCTACGTTAAGCGGTATTGCGAATGGAGAGCGGAAGACGATTTGGACTCCACCAGAAGAAGGGATCAATAGCCACTTCCTTTGGGCGCCGGAGATTCATAAAGTAAATGGAACATGGTATGTGTATTTTACTGCAAATGATGGGAAAGTCGGAAAAGACGGCGACATGACGCGGAAAATCTTTGTTTTGGAGAATTCCTCACAAGATCCTTTTGAAGGTGAGTGGATCGAGCGAGGCTATGTCAATACTGAACATCCTGGATTAGATGGAACGGTCTTTGAGAATAATGGAAAGTGGTACTTTGTTTATGCAGGGTATGGAAACTTTCCAGCCTACGGTTCGGCACTTTATATTGCAGAAATGTCTAATCCTTGGACCTTAACAGGGCCTGAGGTATTGATCACGAAGCCGGAATATGAATGGGAAGTTCAAGGCGGGCTGGCTGTAAATGAAGGACCAGTCATGTTGAAAAGAAACGGTAAGCTTTTCTTAATATATTCGGCAAGTGCCACCTGGTCTGATGACTACTCACTGGGTATGTTAACGGCTAGTGCAGGGTCTGATTTATTAAATGCCCAGTCATGGGATAAATCCCCAGCTCCTGTTTTCAAGAAATCAGTGGAAAATGGTGTGTTCGCTCCAGGTCATAACGGTTTTTCCCAATCTCCAGACGGAACGGAAGATTGGATCGTCTACCATGCCATTCCTGAATCAGAAGGTGGCAGTAGTAAACGTAGTACTCGTATTCAAAAATTTGGTTGGAAAGCGGATGGTACACCTGATTTCGGGGTTCCGTTATCGACATCTAAAGCAATTCAGGTACCTTCGGGGGAAAACTTATCAGATTAGAGATTTTAATTCAGTAGTATGGATAATTTTAAGACTAATAGGGCCAGTCTCTCTAGTAAGAAGCTGGCCCAAGGTTATGTGGTTTTACAATGGAAACATTTAAGTTTAACGGTATCCTTGTGTGGGTTTTATTTTCAGCTTTTCCGACTTACTCTTATTGGATACTTCGTATGGTCTCTATCTGCTAAAATATTACTTTGTGTAGAGAAGAAAAAATAGTAGAATTGGGAATAACCCAAAAAATTAGTTTGATTTCCTTTTTCGATTATAATAGAGTAAGAACAACGCGAATCCAATAAGCAGTAGCCCTATAAATATATAGTTATAATAATTGGTTGCTGTATTGGGAAGAGAGGATCTCTTTGAATTACTCTCACTACCTCCCTTACTAGATGGGTGTGCTTTATGTTGTTTCCGCTTATTGCCGGGCTTATTCTTGTTAGGCTTCTTCTTCCCGTTATTCTTATCTGTGCCACCGCCGATAACGTGGTTATCGTCACCTTTTCCATTATTTAGGTCTCCATTTTTCTGCTTTTGATCTTCACCGTCTTTTCCATCCTCTTCGGACCAATGAATCTGGTATTGCAAGGAGGACTTCCCATCAGTAGCTGTCACATTGATCGCTGTTGTCTGATCATCAAGAGTTACAATTTCAGTTTGAGCCCCTGCTTGGGTTGCTTCTATTGTCACATTTTTTGTTGGAGATGATGATATTGAATAATGAGTAATTCCAGGTGAAAATGAAGCGATTGGCTTGCCATTTATAGAAATGCTTTTTAAAGTAGCATCTGTTTCTGGAACTGCAATACGGTATAGTTCTTTCCCAAGAGCGTAATAAATACTACCATCTATTCCAATCGTCATATTATTAATAAAGTCATCGATGATTACCTTATGGGCTAGTGTCTCGGGATCGATGGCAATTAAGCTTCTAGATAAAGTTGTATATAACATTCCATCTGGTCCCCATTGTAATCTATAAGGAAACCATTTACTGCTATTATATAAACTTGGTCGAATAAGCTTGCTTTTTATAACTTCCATCGTATCAGGGTTCATCGCAAAAATAGTCCCTTCCACTGCCCCCCATAGATTTCCATCTGGGCCGAATGAAAGTTCTCCAATCATACGAGGGGTTTCATCAATATTTGGAATTTGTGGAATGAATTCTTTTACTTTTTTCCCTTTTTCAACATCCCAAACAAAAATCTTTGCTGCTTCTGCTTTTGGCTCAATACCTAATCCGCCCCAAACGGATGTGCCGCCATAAAGTTTACCGTCCTTGTAAGCCAACCCGATGATACTTTGATCTTTTACAACATTTCTGTATTCTTGCCATTTATTTGTTTTATCATTATATATTGCTAGCACACCTCCGAGAACCCCGTAGTCTGGTACAGTCCCCACGAAGAGTTGGCCATTACCCGAAGTAATCGCAAATGGACGGTCTTGCTGATGGCCGATATCATATTCAAGATGGGGGTTTGTATTTAAGTCAACCGGTTTTCTAGGATCAAAGCCATACATTATGGCGCCAACATAAGTACCGTAATATACTTTCTCATTGAGAAAGCCAATCCCTTCCGGCTGTGCAAAGGCAGAGATATTTAAGTCTATTTCATTTTTAAAAGGATTGTAAATACTCATCCCCCGTTGATATCCACCCATATAAAGTCTACCGTCATGTCCAGTTTCTAGGGACTGTATAGCTACAGCTTGTGAGGCAATGTCTAATTCTAAGAAAGTCATCTTGTTTTCAACAGGGTCAAAAAGCATATATTCTCCATATTGCGTAACGATTGCGAGTACTTTTTTTCCAGATTTCAATGTAATCCATTCCATATCTTTGACACGAACTGTGTCAGGGAGGATTGGAATATCCTCTATTAAAGTTGATTCATTAGTTGAAAAATTATACTTAAAGAACTGTGATTGAAATTTGTAATATATAATATTTTCATTGGCCTTAGATGGGTTTGAAGCCATATTGCTATATTGGAATTGATGGATAACTTGATTTGTTTCTGGATCCACTACGAGCATATTAATGGAACCATTTGAAACGAGAAGTTTATCATTTATTAAGAAAATATCTTCAAAGAAACCTTCTTCACCAGAATAACCCTCGATAATGATTTCTTCCTTCTCACCAGTAGATCTATTTACTTTATAAAGATGTCTGGTTGCTCCGATTCCAACATAAATATAGTTTTCATCTACAGCAATGCCGCGCGCATAATCCTCGTTTTTATCTATAGGTCCGAAATCTTTGAACTTACGGGTCTCAATGTCATATTCAAACACACTAGCATTTGGATAAGTAGATCCATATATCTTCCCATCTGAGCTCGCTTCAAGGTCCCAAACCCAATCATCAGAAGGATTGACACCTAACTCTTCTATCTTTTTCTGAGCAGGTAGATAGCGATATAGTTTTCCATCACCTGTACTTGCAAAATAGACATTTTTATCCGCTCCAATTGTCATTGCCCATAAAGCTTCCGTTCCTTTTATTACTTCCGAAAACTTTAGTTTACCAGTTTCTGCATCTAGGACAGAAAAGGTTCCGGGTAGACCGTTGGAATGATAATAAATTTCGTTTTCTCCTAATTCATTTTCTTGAATGACGGAGGCTTGGCCTAACTGAACCTGCACCATTTCTCCCAAATTTTCGGGTGATTGATAGACACGGTCTAATACCAATTCATCTTGAGTATCCAATTCAAATCGAACATCATCAAAATATGCTTCTGTTAAACTAATGCCACCTGAGTAAAAGGCTAGTCTAGCATAGGCAGCGGTATCGGGGGCAGTTGTAAGTAATTTTAATTCAGACCATTCTCCTTTTGGGAGATTACCAAAGAGTTCCATTTTCACATCAATTTCTTTGTCATCTTCATTAAAGTAATGGATCTCATAGACGATGTTATGTGTTTGATGGATAACGTTCGTTTGTACTTTTGCTAAGTAGGATTTTCCTGGTGAAACATCAATTTTATTACTTAATACTTTTAATCCTTCTGTTTCGGAGGTATCATGGAAATGTAGACTTTGATTTCCTTCGAAAGATATCTTATCATCAAGGGAAATTCCTGAGGCTTGGTTTTCCGGTGTCCAGCCTAGAATGTGACCATCTTCTAATAAGGGAGCTTCAAAACCTGGATTGACTACATTATTCGAAATTTCATCATTGGATGGTAAAGGATCTTCCTCTTCTTCCTTTTTATCATCGGATGGTTCATCTATTTCTTCTGACAAAGCCTCAAGTACCACATCATTAAAATAAGCATCTGTTAAGCTGATTGCGCCTGAATTAAAAGTTATTTGTACCGCTACTGCATCTTCCGGTGAGTCTCCTTCCAGTTCAATATCAATCCAACCAAGCCCCGCCTTGCCCTTATGTAGCTCATTTTTATCATTGAAGAAGGAAAGGGCAAATTCAACTGAATGGCTTTGCTCGATTACCTTCATTTTCGCAGAAGCCTTATATCGTTGGTTTGATGAAATGGGAATGAGTTCAGACTTTACTTGTACTTGGTTGTTGGCCGAATAATCATGAAGACGCAAAAAATTTGATCCTTCATTCCTCATAATAGTAATAAGGTTCCCAGTTGAGGTCCAACCAGGGATGTCTAGTGGCTTTTCGAAATGACTATTTGAGATTTCTATTTCATCCTCTTGCTCATTTGAGATTTCTATTTGGTCAATATAAGTGGTGAAACCATCCGCTTCATCAGATGTAAAGTATATTTTTGCAGTTACAGTTGAAGGTGGAGCAACTATATCCTTTTCGACATTCATCCATTTCCTTTTCTCGGTAGATACTGCGGTCGGAGATTGCTTTTCTATTAACTCCCCATCTAAATTATAAAATTCAAGTCCATAGCGAAGTGCTCCCGTCTTTACATGATCGTTATATATTTGAAAAGTAAAGGAGTAAGTTCCCTCTAATAATTGGAAAGTGTCGCTCTCAATAGTCATCTTTTGTTGATCAGCTGCAAATAAAAGACTATTATTTCCTTCTATCGCTTGATCAGCCGAAATAGTGAAGTCTCCCTCTACTATATTCCAACCAGGAATTTGAAAGGGTTCTTCAAATTGAGGATTCCTAACTAAATTAATAACTTCCTCCGCTTTGGCCTGTTTTCCGTATATAGGAAACATTACAAAAATAAGAGATAGACAGAATAGAACAATAACACATCTAGATAAGTTTTTCTTGGTCAATCTGGATCCCTCTTTCTAATTATTATTTGTTTGTGGTTTAAGCTTTATGCTTTATTCCTGCTATTAGTCAAGTTCGCTAGTGTTTCTTTGAGTATTTTTTACTTTGTTGACTAACGGAGAGCGTTTGCAAAAAATATCATCCCTCCCGTACCAATTCTGTGTTATATTGTGTTTCAAAGTATAAAGGATCATCGATTTATGTCAATGTCGATATAGAGTCTTGATATGAGTTTTGGATTGTTATGGTATAAGAAATATTTAAACAAGACGAGGTTGGGACAAAAGTGCTTTCGCTTAAGAAAAGTACGAACTACTAGCGTGTATATAACCCGCTCCGGAAATATACTTCGCTTTCCGCGGGCGAGTGTCAAGCCTCCTCAGGCTTCGCCTTCCGGGGTCTTGCCGAACTCTTACTTTCCGCAGGAGTCTACGTATATTTCCTCCGCTAAGGTAATGCATTGTTCGCTTTTGAAGCTTAGCATTTTAGTTATGTCCCAACCTCGTCTTGTTTTAGAACTGAGTCAAACAAAAGGCAAGAAAGACTGTGAAAAGTTGGTTTAAATCATTTCAAAACAGTCATTTATTAAAGACACTTTAGAGACTTGTCTCTTCTCCAGAAAGATTATACACTCAGAATACGAGGTTCGAATGTTTAAAGAATAGCAATTTCTCCATTGTAGAGGTGGCTCCTCCATCTAAGTTTATATTTATATGGATAATTTGATAACGCTTCCAGACATTCGAACTTGAAAAGCCTAGTTTTTAGGGGGTGCAGCTTGCATTCTGTGTTGGTGTGAATGATGAGGTTTGTGCAGTGACAATGTAAGGAGAGAGGGGTTTTATTTCATGAAAAAAATTCGTTTGTTATCACTATTTCTTTTAATTGGGATTTTCCTTGTTGGTTGTAGTTCTGGGAACAATAGTCAATCAAGTTCAGGAGGAAAAGATTCAAAAGGCGGAGATGAGTCAGACGGGAAGTTGTCAGGTGAGATTACCGTATGGGCCCATCCTTACACAGGGGATCAAGAGGTAGAGGGGAAGATGTGGGATGAGATTATCTCCTCCTTTGAAGAAGAGACAGGTGTAAAAGTGAATTTTGAACAAATCCCATGGGCGAATCGTGATCAAAAGATTTTAACGGCATTGGTTGCGAATAATGGGCCAGATGTATTTTATGCTATCCCTGACCAAATGCCACAATATGCAGATGAGGGCATGTTGCTAGAGCTTGATCCCTATTTAGAAGATCTAGACATGGATGATTTTGTAGATACGGCGTTAGTATCCACGACATGGAAAGATAAGTTATACGGTTTGCCGATTCTGCAAGAGGCTTATACATTTTTGTATAACGTCGATATTGTGAAAGATATTGGGGGAGATCCAGAGAATCTGCCAAAAACATGGGATGAATTTGATGAATGGGCCAAGAAGGCAAAAGACAAAGGCTATTATGCTATGAGCTTTGCAGGAGGCGGTTCTATGAATGGAACCTTCTATCCATACGTGTGGCAAGCTGGTGGGGATATTGTGAATGAAGATAATGAAGTATTGATTAATAATGAAAAGAGTCTAAAAGCTTGGGAACGACTGGATCATATGTATAAAGAAGGATGGATTCCTGAAGACTCGATTACGGCAATGGAGCGCGATGCTCTATGGGATAGCGGAAAATTATTAGCTGTTCAAGGTTCGGGTGCTTCTATCACGAATATGCTAAGTAAAGATTTATTTGAATTTGTGATTGCTCCACCACTAACAGGTGAAGAACAAGTGACATATGGAACGACAGGAATGTTTGTGGCCCCTGTGAACACAGATAATCCAGATGCAGCAGCAGAGTTTATTAAGGTAATGACCAATACAGAAAATCAAAAGCGCTTTAATAAAGTGACTCAATATATTCCGACACGTGAATCTGCAAAGGAAATATTTGATGAAGAACCATATTTAAGTCAACTTGCAACTTATACTGAATATGCCTTGCCAGGGGTTATTCATCCTGCAGGTCGTACGATTATGCCCTTTATACAATCCGAACTTCAAACAATGATGGAAGGAAAGAAGACGCCGAAGGAAGCGGCCGATGCTGCGGCAGAGGCGATAAAAGTGGAGTTAGACAAGAATTAGTCCTGTGGTTGATAGAGGGTTTGATACGATGAATCAAACTCTCTGTTACTGACTTTTTATGAAATAGGGTGATGACAGTGGACAATACTGAAACGAATCCAACCGTATATGTTTCGAATAAGAAAAAGGCGCCCTTTGGACAGAGAGTCAAAAGGGAACTAAAACGAAATGCGATCGTCTATATTTTCCTTACGCCGATCATGCTCCATTTTTTAATTTTCCAAGTGTATCCGTTTTTATTAAGCTTTTATTTAACTTTTATGGACTGGAAAATAATTGGAGATCCAGAATTTGTTGGACTGAAACATTGGCAGAATTTATTAACAGATAAATTAGCATGGAAAGCCATTTGGAATACGGTTTTATTTTCTGTTTATTATATATTACCTACAATGGCACTTGGTTTGATCTTAGCCCTCATTATTAATTCAGGTGTAAAAATGGCTCGTTTTTTTAAAGGGGTGTTCTTTCTACCGGTTGTGACTTCTTTTGTTATTGTTGCCGGTATCTGGGGCTGGTTATTTAGAGGAACTCCAGATGGACTAGTGAACTATTTAATTAGTTTTATTGGAATTAAACCACAGCTATTCTTTTCAGCTTCTGATCAAGCTTTAATGGTATTGGCAGGATTAAGTATTTTCAAAGTAAGTGGGAGTACAATGATCTATTATTTTGCGGGATTACAATCTGTTCCAAAGCAATTGTATGAAGCCGCGCGAATAGATGGGGCTTCGGCCTTTCGAATTTTTCGCAGTATCACTTTTCCACTATTAAAGCCTATTCACTTTTATGTACTCATTACAACAACCATTGGTTCTTTCCAAATCTTTGATTCTGCCTATTTGTTAACAGGTGGGGGTCCGAACTATTCAACAACAACACTTGTTTACTATTTATATGAACAAGGTTTTACAAGCTTGAACTTAAGCTATGCATCTGTATTATCATATGTTTTGTTTATCATTATCTTGATTATTTCCCTTATACAAAGGAGGTATCTGGGGAAGGAAACAAATATTTATTGAAGAGGTTAGGATTTGGGAAAGGAGACATCTTGCATGGCTAAGAAAATCATTCCGTACACAGCATTGCTATTGCTAGGTGCTTGTTTTTTATTACCATTTATTATTATGATTTTGGGGTCTTTCAAAGATGCTCAGTATGCACAATTGGATCCTTTGTTTTGGATCCCTGATCAACCTACTTTTAAAAACTATATTTATATTTTTAGAGATGGCATCTTCTTACGTTGGATTATGAACTCCGTTATTGTGACAGTCATCCCGGTCTTTAGCCAAATGGCATTTTGCGCTGTGCTAGGCTATATCTTTGCGAAGAAAAAGTTCCCTGGGCGGGAGATTATTTTTTGGGTTTTTATGGCAGTGATTATGATTCCTCAACAATTGCTTATTATTCCGAAGTATATTATGTTCTCTGACTTTGGTTGGATCAATACATTTAATGCTCTGATTATTCCAGAGCTCTGGGGAATTATGGGGGTATTTCTTGTTCGACAATTTCTACAAGGAATTCCGGATGATTTTGAGGAAGCGGCTCATATCGATGGAGCAAATGATTTTCAAATCTTCTTTAGGATCATATTACCGTTATCCATCCCAGTTGTAGCGACGGTTGGAACATTTTCTTTTATCTCTAACTGGAACGATTTATTTCAACCATTGATTTATTTGACACAGGAGAAGATGTTCCCCATTACCCTTGGATTAGCCTCTATGCTCGGTAAGGAGGGAAACTTTGGAATTGAGATGGCAGGATCGGCGATTTCATTTGTACCAACCTTTTTGATTTTCCTCTTCTTCCAACGCTATTTTACGGAAGGAATCCAAATGTCGGGATTAAAATAAAGATTTACTGGGGGAGTAATCATGCAAGTGAGAAGTGTACCGATCAGGGAAAGAATTGAAATAATATGCTTTATCGAGACGACCAATAAAAAGTTGAGAACCTAATGGCAGAGTCAATGTAAAAAAGGAACTGGTAGAGAGGCCACCAGTCCCAACCTTAAAAAAGTTCTCCATCATCAATAAAACTCAATCGGTAGATACGGCGGGGGCGGCCTTTATGTGTGACTTTTTCTTCCCCAACGATTTCTACTAATTCTGCGTCCATCCATTTTAATAGGATTCGGTGAGCACTTCTTACCGTGATCTTTAAAGTGGAAGCTAATTCTTGGGCGGTGTAATCAAATTTTCGATAGCGGGCGACTCGTGCCATCAGCTTTGTCATGTAGGCGGCAGACATTCCTGCTTTTTCAGCTTTATCTAACAGTTCTGCATCTGTAATCGCTAAGTCATATCTTTCATATTGAGTATGGGTTGTGATATCGACGGGCCCTAATACACTACGGTCTTCTCGGACAATGTAACAAACATTCCCTCCCAATTCTTTGGATTGACGGAGGGCTAACCGTGCGTGGTTCCCAGCTTCTGCGGCCGTGCTCCCGAACCCAATGCCCATACTAAGCGTTATATTGAGTTCGCTTTTTGTATCTTGAAGAAGAGGGATAAACTTATAGCCTCTTGTTTCACGCTCAAAGATCCCTCTTGTTGTGATAAAGGAATATTCTTCTCCACCTAAGTTAATAAGGTGGCCATCTAATTGTTTCATATAATCAAGTAACATTTGCTGAATGTTCAGTTTTAGTAACTGGACATCGTGTTCAGAAGTAAATTTTTCTACGACGCCTTTGAAGTTATCGACATTGATTAACCCGAAGACAATTTGTGCCTCTTTATTTCGTCGAGTATCGGTTGCTAAAAGAGCGCGCTCAAGAGAGACAATCAGATCTTGCTGTGTAGGTGTTACCCATTCAAATGGGATGTCCTTTTTTACCAGACCCTCCGCGACTTCTTGGATACCAGTTAAGGCAACCGTATCGTATGTATCGTAATTTTGCAGATGAAATTCAATAATTTTCTGGATTTCTGGTCCTTGGGTTTGTTTTTTATAAACGTATATTTCTTTTGCCTGTTCATCAAGCTCTAGCAAAATCTGTTCTACATATTTTAGTTCTACTGTATCAACGGATAGGCTTCTTAATCCATGGCTGTTTTTCAGAAGAAATAATGAGCGGTAAAGTCCAGTACCCATTAAGGGGACATGATGTACTGGAATGCTGAATTTAACTTGTTGTTTAGCCATCTCGTATAAATGATACTCGGTAAATAGAATCACATCGACATCACTCATTAAGTCTTGAAGCGCATCCGAGTTAAAGTTGGAAGAATTAAAATTGCGAAAATGTGCCTTAAAATTTGGGAAAGACTTTAATGATTCATTTGTTAACTCAATAAGAGGTTGGGGACCGATAATGCCGATCTGGATTTCTGAATGGGATGAAGCATTAGTTGACATCGATTCTACTCCTTTATAGCTCGTTTTTGTCTCTTTATCTATCATATTACTTTTTTGAGAGGGAACTGTCAAAGTTTGATTTTATAGGGTTGCAAGGGGTTTCTGGGTAATGCTAATTAAAGACCTTTACAAGACTTGTCTTTTAATGAATCTATTCATACAATCAGAATAAGTAGTTTAATTGTTTTGAAATCAGGAATATAGGGGTGTGTAAATGAAGACCATTGCAGAATTAGAGGAGTTTATGACAAAACCTTCAGAATCATTATTAAGGGATATTAAAAACATTAATGGAGATATCTTGATTTTAGGCGTAGGAGGGAAAATGGGCCCGACGTTAGCCAAATTGGCGAAACGGGCTATTCATGAAGCGGGAATTGAGAAACGAGTCATTGGCGTCTCACGTTTTTCGTCGGGGAACCTGCAAAAAGAGTTGGAGGATTTTGGAATTGACACCATTGCCGTCGATTTGTTAGATGATCAAGCTTTACAGTCTTTACCGAATGTTAAAAATATCATATATATGGCGGGAAATAAATTTGGTACAGTCGGCAATGAACATTTTACTTGGGCGATGAACACTTATTTACCCGGACGATTAGCTGAAAAATTTTCCTCCTCAAGGATTGTCGCCTTTTCAACAGGAAATGTATATCCTTTGACGAATGTTTTAAACAATGATTGTACAGAGGAAAAGACAGTAGAACCAATTGGAGAATATGCGCAATCATGTTTAGGACGCGAACGAATTTTAACTTATTTCTCTCGGAAAAATGAAACGCCCATGCTTTTTTTTCGCTTAAACTATGCCATTGATATGCGTTATGGGGTTATCTTAGAAATCGGGAAACAAGTACTGACAGGGAAAAAGATTGATTTAGCGATGGGGAATGTGAATGTTATTTGGCAGGGCGATGCCAATGAATATGCCATTCGTTCTCTTTTACATTGTGAATCACCACCGAAGATTTTAAATATAACGGGGCCAGAGACGATCTCTATTCGCTGGTTAGCTGAGGAATTTGGAAAGCGCTTTGGCGAGCATCCGCAATTTGAGAATGAGGAGCAACAGACCGCATTATTAAACAATGCGGCGAAAGCACATCAATTATTTGGCTATCCAAAAGTAACAATCCAGCAAATGATTGACATGGTCTCAATTTGGTTGATGAATAATGGGGAAACTCATGATAAACCAACACATTTCCAGGAACGAAAAGGGGCTTTTTAAATGTTAAATCCACATGTAAAGGAAAAGCTGCATGAAGGGGTTGTGATTCCTGCTCATCCATTGGCTTTAACGAAGGAGCGAGAACTTGACGAGCAAAGACAACGTGCATTGACTCGCTATTATATCGATTCAGGGGCAGGTGGAGTGGCAGTAGGGGTCCATACAACACAGTTTGAAATACGCGATCCTAAGTTCAATCTGTATGAAAAGGTAATGGCTTTAGCGATTGAAGAAATTGAAAAGGTTCAAATATCGAAAGCATTTATTAAAGTTGGCGGAATTTGCGGTCCATTAGAGCAAGCGATGCAAGAGGCTAAGTTTATCAAAGGAATTGGCTATGACCTTGGTTTGCTGAGTATGGGAGGATTAACGACCTGTTCGGAAGAAGAACTTCTAGAACGGACAGAAAGAATCGCAGAAATCATCCCAGTCTTCGGCTTTTATCTGCAGCCATCTGTTGGAGGTAGAATACTATCATATGAATTTTGGAAGGCGTTTGCGGAAATTCCGAACGTGCATGCGATCAAGATCGCCCCTTTTAATCGCTATCAGTCTCTTGATGTTGTGCGCGCTGTTTGTCATTCATCAAGGAATGAGGAAATCGCCATTTATACAGGAAATGACGATAATATCGTAAACGATTTATTAACAACATATCGGTTTGAGGTAGCGGGGGAAAAGATAGAAAAGCCGATTGTTGGGGGTTTGCTTGGGCATTGGGCCGTCTGGACGAAAAAGGCTGTTGATTTATTCGAACAAATCCAATCGGTAAGAGATCAGGCAGAAATTCCGAGGGAGTTATTGACTTTAGGGCAGGAAATTACGGATGCGAATGCTGCCTTTTTTGATGTGAACAATCAGTATAAAGGCTGTATAGCTGGTATTAATGAAGTTTT
This sequence comes from Lederbergia ruris, assembly GCF_018332955.1. Lineage (NCBI taxonomy): Bacteria > Bacillati > Bacillota > Bacilli > Caryophanales > Bacillaceae > Lederbergia > Lederbergia ruris. Next base: position 85,737 of record NZ_BORB01000004.1, on the reverse strand, counting down.
AGCCAGGCAAGGATTATTACAGGGAAATGAATGTTTGTTAGATAAGGAGAGGTTGAGTTCTGGTCAAGCTGAGGAAATTGACCGTGTCTATGCGGTATACCCACATCTAAATGATGATGAGTTTGTACGATCTCATCTTAAAAAGTGGTTGAGTGAAGTATAAGAATGGGGGAGTGTGATGGCTTTGCGCAAAATCGTAGCAAAAAACCAACGAGTAGAAATAGTAGAAGAGGAAATGCCCTTACTCAAACCGGCTTATATTTTGGTGAAAACGATGTATTCCGTAATATCCCCGGGTACGGAATTAGGGATGATGGAGAATAGTTCTAATCGAGAGATTCCGCTTGGATATAGCGCGATGGGGGAAGTTGTAGAATGTGGGGAAGGGATCAGCAATGTGAAAACTGGTGATCTTGTTGCTTGTTACGGGGCACCATATGTTCACCATGGTGAATATTTACTAGTGCCGCGCACACTGTATACAAAAGTTGCGGAAACTGTAGAGGCTAAAGAGGCAGCTCTTGCTGGAATCGGGGCAATTGCGATTCATGCACTAAGAATCGCCAAGTTACAATTTGGCGAAACAATCGTCATCATAGGGTTGGGAATGCTTGGACAAATGATTGCTAAAATTGCCAATGCTGCTGCTTATCGTGTGATTGCTTGCGATTTATCAAAAGAGCGGGTCGCCATGTTAGCCCGGGATAAAGGCATTAAAGCCTTCTCTAATATGGAGGGTATGGAAGAACAGATTTTTAAAAGCACTGATGGCTATGGCGCTGATGCTGTTTTACTTTGTACAGGTGGAAAAAGGTCACCCCTTACTCATGAGAGCCTGAAATGGATTCGAAATAAGGGAAAGGTTGTAATCGTAGGGGATGTGGAACCTGACTTTCCGAGAAATCTTATGTTTGGAAAAGAGGCGGAGCTTCTAATATCGCGAGCGGGCGGACCTGGACGCTATGATGAGGTCTATGAGAAGCAAGCGATTGATTACCCCTATGGATTTGTTCGCTGGACGGAAGGCCGCAATATCGCTGAATATATTCGCTTAGTAAGTGAAAGAAGAATCGATGTGCAGCCACTATTAAAAGCAGAAGTTGCTTTTGATGACGTACCGGAAGAATTTGAACAGTTACGTAATAAGAAGACGAGTACGTTGACTAAGCTAATTTGCTATTAACAATCTTTATTCATAATCGCAGCGCTGTAAAAGCGGCGTTTGCTTCTAGAAAAACAAGAAAGTTGGTGGGGATGTTGGGTTTAGATCAGCTTCATTATTATGTACCAACCAAAAGAAATTCGAAATCAAGGATCATTAAAAAGGATGTGATTATTTACGGAGGAACCCCAGCAGGTATGACAGCGGCTGTGCAAATCGCCCGCTCGGGATATTCTGTCGCGATTGCAGAATTTAGCCAGCAGATTGGCGGGATGACAGCAAGTGGTTTAGGAGCCACTGATCTTGGAGCAGAGGAAGCGATTGGTGGTCTTGCTAAAGAATTCTACCAAGAGATCACCCGTTATTACCAGAAGGAAAAGCAATGGGTTTTTGAACCGAAGGCTGCCCAATATGTATTTCATAAGTGGATAAAAGAGTATGAAATCCCTGTATATTATCGCCAGCATTTAGAAAAGGTGTCTAAGATAAATGGTAAAATAGTGGAAATCACAATGGAAGATGGTTCCCGTTATCAGGCAGACATTTTTTTAGACTGCAGTTATGAAGGTGATTTATTAGCCAGAGCCGATATATCCTATTTTGTTGGAAGGGAATCCAATGCGACATATAAAGAAATTTATAATGGGATTCAATTTGGCGGTCCTCACCATAAATTTGAAAAATGGATCGATCCTTATACGGTAGAAGGGGATGCCAAGAGTGGAGTTTTACCAGGAATAACGGAGGATGATCCAGCCTTACTAGGTTATCAAGGGCAAGGGGATCATCGCATACAAGCTTATAATTTTCGAATTTGCCTTACGAACGATCCCGAAAAACGCCTTCCCTTTCCAAAACCGGCTAATTACTGTGCCGATCAATATCAACTGTTATTACGATACATTCACTCTGGTGTATGGGATGTGATGAAGCTCCATACTATGCTGCCAAATGGAAAGTCAGATTTAAACAATTATGGCGCTTTCTCGACGGATTATATTGGTATGAACTATGACTGGCCAGAGGGGAGTTATGAACGACGTGAGGAAATTTTTCAAGAGCATGTAAATTATGATCTCGGTCTTCTTTATTTTCTTGCAAATGATGAACGTGTACCGATTAGTATTCGCGCAGAAGTAAGTGAATGGGGGCTTCCTGAAGATGAATTTGTGGAAACAGGGCATTGGCCTCCGCAACTTTATATTCGTGAAGCTCGACGGATGATTTCTGATTATGTGATGACAGATCATAATTGTTTAGGCCAATCTTCCGTCCATGATTCAGTTGGACTTGCTTCTTATCATATGGATTCCCATCATTGCCGTCGTGTTGTGATAGATGGACGATGTGTCAATGAAGGAGATGTTCAAGTGCCGACTTCTCCGTTTTCAATCTCCTATCGTTCCATTCGCCCACGATCAAGCGAATGTACGAACTTACTTGTTCCTGTTTGTTTATCAAGCTCTCATATTGCTTATGGATCTATTCGCATGGAACCAGTTTTCATGATACTAGGACAATCCGCTGGGGTAGCGGCGGTACTTGCTTTGAGAAACAAAGTAAATGTACAGGAAGTAAAATATCATGATTTAAGAACTGAACTCCTCCGTTGCGGACAAGTATTAGAATGGTCGGAAGAGATAGAAGATGACCCGATCAAACGCATGGAAGCGACTTTCGGGAAATAAATTTTATAGATGATGGGATAATCCGCCGAACAGCGGATTATTTTTAATGGAGAAAGTCGGAGAGAAGTTTGACTGGAATAAGAGCATTTAAAGGAAATGGAGAGAAAAAGAGTCTTTTAGTAACTAGGAAAGTAGTAGCTTGTACTATATAATAAATAAAAATTTATTGACTAGGATTGTATGGGGTTCATGCATAACTGAACCCCATATTGGAACAGCATTAAGGAATGAAGCCGTGAAAGTGATACTGCATCATGAAGGTCATTTCACCCGTTTGCCCACCGATCATCTTTCCGAATTTATCAGGGGTACTTGGCGTTGGCTTGTTAGACTTTTTCCCTTGCTGTTCTTTTGCTTGTTGCGACATGTGAGATCACTCCTATTTTTCACTTTATCGCTCTTTTTATTTGTTCCCAGGATGGCTGGGAATATGTGATTGATTTGTTCCTAGAATAAAAATGATCAGAGAAGACCTAGTTCGTAACGGCTTTCGTACTATCAAGGGGTGGGGAATTTATGGAAAGAAAGCATAAACAGTCTGATTACAGGACGATCGAGACTATTGTTGTTGTGCTTGCTATAGCATTTATTCTATTTATTTCACGGTTGTTGTCTGGCCTGGAGGATAGGGGGCAATTTATAAAATTCATTGCCTATGATGTTTTAGTCGTGAATATGTATGGTGTTGTTCTTGTCCTGCTGGGTTTGGCTCTTATAGTCTTTTGTATATATTTCATTGTAAAAAAGAAAGCTGCTGATCCGAAGCGTTTAGCATGGCTTGGCCCTTTACTAGCCTTGTTTCTCATCGTTTTAGGAGGACTTCTCTCTCATAACTTAAAAGATCACCTCATTGATATAACTAGTTATTTAACGGGAAATACAGTGACAGAAGAGGTAGTTATAGAAAAATTTGCTGTTCGCTCATCAGGGGACCACACTTATTATGAATACACTCTTGCTGATGGACGGGAATTTTCAGAAGGGCATTCAGGAAAGGGATTTTCTCGCATTCAAAATGGAAAAATGTATGTCATTCACTACTTACCCAAATCGAAGAAGTTGTTGAGCATAAGGCTTGCTGATTAAGAGTGAATTTTCGAGGTTAAGCCTACTTCACCATTTATTTGGATTAAGACTGTTTTCAAGCTTTCCCATCCTAGCCATAACAAGGCCAGCCAACTTAATGGCTGACCCTTACTTCTGCCTTTTCATAATAAAACAAAGATGTCTCCCGCTTTTTCTGTTTTGGCGGTAAGAGAAACCATTAGGACTCTGAAACGTGCAGGTTGGATCTACTTGAATACGATCTTCTGGGATGCCCGCTAATAAGCATTGTTTTTTCACGGTCTGTTGATTATCAATATGATACTTGCCTGTTCGCTCATTGTATTCGATCCAATCGTCTGCATAGTTAAGGGCTTTGTATTTTACGTAGACATCTTCATCGACTTCAAATTTCTCTTGACTGAGTGCCGGGCAAATTTGGACGTGAAAGTCATTCGGATCACATTGCTCTACTTGAATAAGATGCTGGAATAGTTTTAAGGAAATCTCTTTTACCGTGCCTTGCCATCCAGAGTGGATCACACCTGCAGCACCACTTTTTTCATGATAAAAAATTACCGGCACACAGTCTGCACTGAAGCTACATAACAACAGATTCGGCTTATACGTGTATAAAGCGTCCGTATCTGGAATCGCAGTTTCCAATTCGTCTGCACCACGGCCTTTATCCATATGTGTAACCTGGTAAAAATTTGCACTATGTGTTTGCAGTGCACAAACGAAATCCTCCAGTTCACAATTCAAAAAATTAGCCAATTGCCTGCGATTCTTCAAAACATGATCCGGATTTTCACAAGCATGAAGGGCCATATTAAAATCCTCAGGTTGTGTTTCATCCTTCATCGTCATTCCAGCGACCCATTTCTCATTATGAACATACATTTTTATATTCAAGCGTATCACCCTGTTTAACTTTTTGTTTTTAAAGCAGTTTGCAACGTCGTAAGGGGGATAGAGTTGAAAAAAGGGACAAGTTTTCTGCCCCTTTTTCTTATGGCCTAAAGAATGTAGTATGGCCAAAATTATTCTATTATGCCGCTTGTTCTTTTCTTTGCAAAAGTACAGCGGCGATCACGATAAATCCTTTAAAGGCTTCCCTGAGAAACGGAGGAACACCAAATAAGTTTAATAAATTATTCATAACAGCAATAATCAGCATTCCATAGACCGTTCCTAGGATAAATCCTCTTCCACCCAGCATACTTGTGCCGCCTACAACGGCAGCCGCGATGGCATCCATTTCCATTCCTCGTCCAGCATTTGAAAAATCCATAGAGCCAATCCGGGAGACTTGAATGATGGCTGCAATCGAAACAAGGACCCCCATCAAGGCGTACACATTTAGTTTGACTTTGTTCACATTAATACCAGAAAGTTTGGCGGCTCTTTCGTTTGATCCTACTGCAATAATTTGCCGGCCAAAGACTGTCTTCTTCGATACATAGTATAAAATATAGGCGATGATCGCCCAATACACAATTGGCATAATCATATAGCTGCCGATTTTAAAACTGGCTAGTTGGGTAAATTCAATCGGAACCTTGGGATTATAGCCTTGCATGAAGTGTTGTGTGACACTTCTAAAGATCATCATCGCTCCTAAGGTCGCAATAAAAGGCGGAATACTCCCCTTTGTTATGCTTGTTCCGATTAATAGTCCGAGTAAATAGCCCATAAGGATGACGAGCACGATTGTTATGAGTATTGCGGGAAAACCTGTTACTCCAAGACTTCCTAAAATTCCCTTTGTGCTCGTATCCAATAGAACCATCGCAAAGGCTCCTGTCGCAACCAAAGTAGAACCAACTGCTAAGTCAATACCACCTGTCATAATGACAAAAGTCATTCCTAGTGCAATGATTCCAACTCCTGCGTTATTTCTTAAAATATTAATCCAGTTATTTAGCCAGGATTGAAACCAACTACCAAATGAATCATAATTAAAGCCTAATACCAATGTTTGGATAATGATCATCACAATGAGAGCAATGGCTGTACTAAATACAGGTTCATGATGCCATTTATATTTAAACCACGTAAAAAAGTTTCGATTATTTTTTACACTGAGATTATCAGTCATTGACTTTCCCTCCCTTGCCTCAATCAATTACCGCCTGTAGCGAGATTCATAATCGTATGCTCATTCATTTCTTCCCCCGTTACTTCGCCTTGAATCACCCCATGATACATCACAAGGGCTCGATCACAGACACGAATGATTTCTGCGGCTTCACTTGAAAGAACGATAACCGCTATATTGTTGTCTGCAAGATCCAGGATAATATCATAAATATCTTCTTTGGCTCCTACATCAACACCTTGTGTTGGATTATCCAAAATAAGCAACTGTGGGTCGGCTGCTAACCATTTTGCAAGGACAACTTTTTGTTGATTTCCTCCAGAAAGACTGGTGATATTGTCTGTTTGCTTGCCCATTTTTAAGCGTAATCGTTGTCTTTGCTTTTCAAATTCGAGCTGATGTTTCTTCGTTTCGATTTTCCCTCGTTTGGCAAATTTAGGCCAAGTGGCAATCGAAGCATTTTCAAAAATATCCATATCTTTAATGATCGCATTTTCCTTCCGGTTTCTTGGAAGGTACGCAATGCCTTCTTCGATCGCTTGTGTTGGACTATGAATGACGACTTCTTTTCCATTTAGGAAAATCTTACCTTGTGTTGGCTGATTTGCTCCAAAAATAGCCTGAAAAAGCTCACTTCGCCCATCACCAAGTAACCCTGTGAACCCAACAATTTCCCCAGCCTTAATAGAAAAATGAATATCTCTAAAAGCAGCTGGATCAGTGAGTCCTTCCACTCGCAAAATTTCTTTGCCTATTTTTTTCTCTCTTAATAAGGGCTCTGTTCTTACATCAAATCCAACCATAAATCTAGCCAAATCCTTCGTTGTAACGTCGCTGACATTTCCTTCCGCGACAAGGTTACCATCACGAAGGACGAGATAGCGGCTACAGAATTGCATCACTTCATTTAACTTATGCGAGATGAAAATAATGCCGACGTGATGCTCTGTTAATGTTTTCATCATCGTAAACACACGCTCTATTTCTTGATCAGTCAGAGAGGTGGTCGGCTCATCCATAATAATGATGGAGGCATTTGTCATCATTGCCCGACAAATTTCTACAATTTGTTTATAGGAAGAATCTAGGTCACGAACCATTTTTCCGGGATCTAAATCAATATTCATCTTTTTAAACATTTCGTTTGTTTCACGATACATACGCTTTAAATCTAAACTACCTGTTTTGGTTTTTAATTCTCTGCCGATAAACATATTTTCATAGATCGGTAAGTCATTGATTAAATTTAATTCCTGATGGATAAAAGCAATGCCCGCTTCCTGTGATTGGGCCGGTGTAGCAAATTTTACAGGATTTCCATCGATGAAAATGGAACCTGCATCCATTTGATGGACGCCGCCGAGAATATTCATAAGGGTCGATTTCCCTGCGCCATTTTCACCGAGTAAAGCGCAAATCTCTCCACCTTGAACGCTAAACGATACATCCTTGAGCACATCGTTTTTTCCAAATGATTTTCTTATGTTTCTCATCTCGATTTTCATACAATCACTTCCATACCTTCGATTAAAAGAGAGACATGGCAAGGCCATAATCCCTCATCACTTCGGACCCACAGGATGTGGGTCAAAACAGCGTTGCGCCAGGGCGGAGGCCAACAGGATGTTGGTCAAAACGGCGAAGACAATTGCTTGTCGCCCCTTAGCAACCGCCTTGCGCTTTTCTTCTTAGTACGGAGACTCCTCATCAATGAATTCTTCGTAATTATCCCGGTCTACAACAGTTGTAGGGATAATCGTTACCTCGTCAGCATCTTCTCCATTTAATAGTTTAAGAGAGACATCAACAGCATCTTTCACCATGGCTGGGCTATAGAGGGCGGATTGAATCCAAATATCTTCGTTTTCCGGCATCATTTTGAAGTATTCTTGCATGCCGCCTCCACCAGTCACGACTTTAATATCATCTCTTCCAGCTTCACTGATTGCTTGAAGAACGCCAATGGATGTTTCGTCATCCATAGAATAAACAGCATCAATTTTTTTATTGCTCGTTAAAATATCCGCAAAATCTTTCAAACCATCTTCGCGTGTAAATTGAGTAGCGTACGTGCTAATTTCCATATCAGGAGCCATTTCCTCCATCGTATCCATGAAACCTTGTTTTCTTAATTTCGAAACAGAACCAGAGGATGGTACCTCTAGCACAACAACATTGCCTTCTGTACCAATTTTATCAATGATATATTTCGCACCTTCAACACCCATACCTTCATTATCGCCAGATACACGATAAACCCCGTCAGCATCAATTTCGATATCAAAGTTAACCACTTTAATTCCCGCATCAAGAGCGGTTTGAATAGGAACTTCCATTCCTTCCCACTGAGGAAAGGCCACAATCGCTTCCGCACCCCAAGTCATTAAGTCATCCAATTGAGAAGTCATTTCTTGTGCGTCAGAACTTGTTTGGATTTTATAATCGATCTCATCCGATAATTCCTTCGCACGTGCTTCCGCGTGGTAAGCTACGGCCGCCACCCAACCATGTGTGACAGCAGGGGCAAGAATGCCAATTTTATGTTTCTTTGAGCTGGACTTTCCACCTGAATCGTTACTTGAATCAGCATTTTGTGTTTCCGAATTACATGCACTTAGTAGCGGTACCAACATTAATAAAAGTACGGCTAGCACACTTAAACTTTTCTTCATGAGAATGAACTCCCCTTTTTCATATTTTTTATCGTAATAAAATGAAGCCTTTTTGGGATAGGCCTACCTTATTCGATTTCTAAAACATTTCTAAAAACAAAAGAAAAAGTTTGTTGGCGTTTGCGATAGGAAGGTTATAGAGAGCGAGTACCTTCAAATCTAAACGTTTCACTAAAATAGCTAGATGGTGAAAGAATGGACAGCCTCTCCTCGTAAATCCACACCATCTTCTTAGCCATTTATTCGAATTTTTCTTATGCACCTTCATTATATGACATATATAAAAGAGAGTAAATTAGATTATAAGCTTTTTTGAACTCATTTTTTTCAGCGGAGAGTTGTCTTTCTAGAAAAAGTTCCTTACTCAAGTTCCACCATTTTAGCAAAATACTAGCAGGGAAATGTCGCCAGTGAGAGAATTAGTTATATAGGGTTCAAGAGCTAGTATATTTTAGAGGATGTTCAAAACTCGTATGATTAGAAATATAACTACCGAAATGAGGAGATCACGAAATGTTGTTAGAAAAAGATCAAAAGCTGTTATTCATCGGTGATTCTGTAACAGATTGTGACAGAGCGAAGCCGGAAGGAGAAGGAGTGTTTCAGGCACTTGGAAATGGGTATGTTTCTATTGTAGATGCATTTTTACAATCAACTTATCCTGAGTTGGGAATAAGGGTTGTGAATAAAGGAACTTCTGGCAATACGGTGAGAGATTTACATGCAAGATGGCAAGAAGATGTACTAGATCAAAATCCCGATTGGCTATCCATTATGATCGGCATTAATGATGTTTGGCGTCAATTTGATTCACCTTTTATAAAACACCAACATGTCTACATAGAGGAGTATGAAGAAACGCTTCGAAAAATCGTTCAAGAATCAAAGCCGACTGTCAATCAAATTGTGTTGATGACCCCATTTTATATTGAACCGAATGAAGAGGATTTAATGCGAGAGAAAATGGATCAGTATGGTAAGGTAGTCGAAAAAATTGCAAACGAAGAAGATTGTTTATTGATTAATACTCAAGCTGCTTTTAATAAAGTACTAAAAAATTTATATCCCGCAGCCATTGCGTGGGACCGTGTCCATCCAAATGCAACCGGTCATACAGTATTAGCCAAGGCCTTTTTGAACAGGATCGGGTTTAACTGGGCGAAATAAAATGTAATTTAAAACCTGCTTTTCAATGGGAAGGTATCATCACGTGGAACATATTAGTTAAACAAAAAACTCCTTATGAGAGAGTCTAGCCACCAAAGGATGCCTATTCCCTTACTCATAGGGAGCAATAAAGTAACAAACTTCTTAATCTGCCGAACATTCATGATACAGGCAGAAGATGCGGGCAATCTTTAATCTCTGGGCGAATGGAAGTTGGCAGATAAGAGGATGCCTAACCGTTAGGGCAAGAGTGTATATAATTGTATATTCTAGGTAACTTTGTAATAGAAAGTCAGTCTCATAATAAGCTATAATGTAATCTATACATATTAATTTTTTGAAAGGGGAATGGACATGACAGAGCAAAAAATAAAGTGGGGAATTATGGGAGCGGGGAATATTTCGCGGAAGTTTGCTTCAGATTTAGTGCAATCGGAAAATGCAGAGTTGGTTGCTGTCGCTTCCAAAACAGAGGGAAAGGCGACCGCCTTTGCAAGCGAATTCAGTATTGAGCGTACATATGCTGATTATGCTGCATTTGTACAAGATCAAGATATTGAGATTGTGTATATAGGGACCTTACATACACAGCATAAAGACTGTGCGCTTCAGTGCCTACGGGCAGGGAAAGCCGTATTATGCGAGAAACCGTTTACGATGGATGCAGAAGAGGCAGAGGAACTAATTCAGGTAGCAAGGGAAAATAATACATTCTTAATGGAAGCGATGTGGACACGTTACTTACCAGCTATTGTACAGGCGAAGAAGTGGTTGGAGGAAGGAAAAATTGGCGAGGTCCGAATGCTAACCGCTAATTTCGGCTTTGATGTGGGCTGGAGTCCCAACAGTCGTTTGTTGGATAAAAAGCTAGGTGGAGGAGCGATGCTCGATGCTGGTATTTATCCCATCTCTTTCGCGTCGTTCGTCTTTGGTCAGCAGCCTACCGAAATTAAAAGCAGTGCCCATATTGGAGAAACAGGTGTAGATGAACATTTTTCTGCCCTATTCGAGTATCCAGATGGAAAAACAGCGATGCTAAACTCAGGAGTGCGACTCAACTTAGCCAATGATGCATTTATTTACGGAACAGAGGGATATATTCGACTACCTAATTTCCTCTTCGGAGATGGAGCCTTTTTACATCAATCCGGTTCTGAAGTCGTAGAATTTCAAGATGATCGAAAACTACAAGGCTATATTTTTGAAGCCGAAGAAGCAATGCGTTGTCTACGGGCAGGCAAACTTGAAAGCTCGATCATGCCTTTGGAAGAAACCTATGATATTATGAAAACAATGGACGCTCTCCGTAAGCAATGGGGCTTAGAATATTCATAATTAGAGATCTTGTTTAAGGAGGCAATGACATAGTGAAGGTAAGTGTTCTTGGAGGCGGCAATGAAGTTGGCGCCTCTTGTTTGCATGTTGAAATAGCTGGTACGAATTTGTTAATTGATGCGGGGATGAGAATGCATGGGGATCAGCCTCTTCCAGCTTTAGGGATGTTGGAGGACTTAGGAAATCCAGAGGCCATCCTCGTGACCCATGCACATGCCGATCATATCGGGGCGCTTCCGATTATTCATGCTCTTTACCCGGAAGTGCCGCTCTATGCCACACCGCCTACAGCGGATTTGATGAGAATTATGATGAAAGATTCTTATAAAATTTTGGAACAAAGATGTAGAGAAACGAATACTTTGCCGCCGTACACAGATGAGCAAGTGAATCAGCTTCTCCAGTCGATCCTGTTGCTTCCAGCTAGTGGGGTGTTGCGAATTGGCAATGTGAAAATTACCAGTTTGCGGGCTGGTCATATTTTGGGTGCGGTCATGTTTTTGATTGAAGGGGGAGGAGAGACGCTTTTTGTCACCGGGGATTTAAGTTTTAAAGCAGGTCGAACCATCCCTGGTGCCCAAGTGCCGCATGGTATCCAACCGGATGTGATGATTTTGGAATCGACTTACGGGAATAGAGCGCATACGGATCGGAACACGGAAGAGAATCGTCTTGCCAAACATGTAGCAGAGGTGATTGCAAATGATGGTTTCGCCCTTATTCCAGCCTTTGCATTGGGACGAGCCCAAGAAGTTTTATTAGTTTTACAAGATTATATGGATAAAGGGCTCATCCCTGAATTTCCGATTTATGTGGATGGTTTAGTAACACCGGTAAGCCAAATTTACAAAAGCTATCCGCATTTTCTAAAAGGGCCTGTGGCTTATCGAGTTCGAAATCATGGGGATGCCTTTTTAACGGAAGGTCGTTGTAAGGCTGTCCATCCTAAGGAACGGGAACAAATTTTAAAGGGAAAGCCAGGATGCATCGTGGCTTCTTCAGGGATGTTAATTGGAGGGGCTAGTTCTTGGTATGCAGAAAGGCTTGTGACGGATGAGAAAAACGCTATTTTTATTACAGGTTATCAAGATGAGGAGAGTCCAGGAAGGAAGTTACTAAATATTGCGGATGGTTTGGAAGACCATATTGAGTTGAATGGGCAAAGTTATCCGGTCAAATGTCGCATTGGCAAGTATGGGCTTTCTGCACATGCAGATGCCAATGAAATCAATCGATTTGTGCAAACTTTAAGTCCCACTTATACTTTGCTTGTGCATGGGGATGATGAGGCGAGAACACAGTTATCAACGATCATAGACCCGAAATTCCATCCTTTGCTTGTTGAGAATGGGGAAACATATCCATTTGAAAAGCGCAAGTCTGGAAAAGGCGTTGTTGGGAAACGTTATCGAAATACGGAGAATGAAAGTTTAAGAGAGAAAATTGGCAGCCTGTTGCTCTATCAAAAGGAGTCAGGAAAAGCACTTAAATTAGCAATCTGCATGAATGTACAACTAAAAACCAAAACATTTATTTGTCAAACGCCTAAAGGAAAGCAAATTCGGTTAAGTCCAGGGCAAATAAAAGAAACAATTGGGTATTGGAATCAATCGATAGACGAACTTAGAGAGGTTACGGATCAAGTATTTAGCTTTAGTCGTCCTTATTTAGAAGGGATACCGTGGGAGCGATTGCCTAATGAAAACCTTTCTTTAACAGAAATAGTTCATGCCTTACAGATAGATTCGATTGACTCTCGTTTAGCCATTAGCTTAGCTCTACAAAGCCTTCCAGCAGAAAATATCGATTCGAATCAATTCGATGTCACAATTTATAAAATAGACCCGGCCATTAAAAAAAGATTAAGCGCGCTGGACCTCCCGATTCAAGGGCTGAAAATGAATCCTGCACAGGGAATGGAAGTTGTGAGAAACCAATTGGAAAACCATCCACATTTTATACGCTGTGGCGTGGATCATTTAGGTACGGAAAACGAAGCCATCACCATCTATTTTGATTTCCCTGATGCCGTGTTAGAAGCGGAGCGGGAAGAAATAGCAACAAGAGTGAAAAGCGAAACAGGGTGGTCTGTAGAGTTTTCGCCATCAGTTCGCCAAGACCTTTTACAAACAGAGTTAACAAAATTATTGGGTAATGCTATTCCTACTCCATCCATTCATCTACAGGATCGGAAAGTGGTGGTGGCGATGGAGGGGAGCGAGAATCAAGAGGCCCTTGCCGATTCCTTCAAACAGAAAACGGGCTTTGATCTGCAATTCAAGGATGGAAAGGGGAAAAGCCCATCCACAGGCGGAGAAAATAGTCTGTATCAGGCAACTGCTTCTTCTGAGCGCCTAGAAAACAACCAAGCGATTGAAGAGGCGAAGAAATGGGCAAAGGATCGGAATCTAACCATTTATAAAACAAGCATGAAACAAAAAGGAAGTACAACATTTATGGAGGTTCACTTTATCTCTCCAGAAATAGCGAGACGCCATGAAGCGGATTTAGAGGAGCTGTCCTATCGAATTGGCATGCCTGTTACCTATACGAAAAGTCCCAAGCAAAATGAAATCATTGGGCTGGCATTACAACTGATTCCATCTCATTGGCAATTAAAAAGGAATCCATCCATTCATATGGATCGGGCGACAGTGACGGTGCGATTAGCCGAAATGCCAGAGGATAAGGAGAGCGAGCAGGTGAGCGAAAAACTAGAGCAATCTACAGGGTATATATTAGAAGTTCTCGTAAAATGATTCTTTATTCCACGGCTTTAAGGTGGGAGACATTGTTCAAATTGTAAGAGAATGATAGAAGATAGTGAAGAAATATTAGCGAGAATGGTCCCCTAAGCATAATACAATGGTTGAAATCAGAGCTTATTACAAAAGGAATGCATCATAATTTGTAAAGACTGGGCAACTTAGACTAGGAATGTGAAAAATAGACCTACTCTCCAATAACAGGAAAGCTAGGTCTATTTCTGTCTACGCTGCATTCAAGCAAACATCATTCTATAGGGCAATCAAATATTAACCAACCTTATTTTCTAGTTCCGTAGGGTGATGAGGAGATTTCGTGATTTTATCAAAGCTCCCATATTTCTCTTGGACTAGTAAGAAGGCGATTCCTCCGAGAATACTTGGGATGGCGAATGCCATAAAGGCACTTTGCGGGGCAACATTTGTCGCAAGTAAGAGCCCAATGATCACAGGGGCTAATATCGCTCCTATGCGCCCAATTCCAACTGTCACGCTAAGCCCGGTTGCACGGATTTCACGTGGATAAAATTCGGAAATATAAGGGTTGACCAAATTTTGTGTTCCGCCTGTGCATGCGCCGCCAAGAGCAATCAATCCATATAATAGCAGTGTATGAGATGCCATGCTAAGGGAAACAAAGCAAAAAGCTCCAACTAAGAACATGCATAATAGTACTTTTCGATGGCCAAGTCGTTCAACAAAGATTCCACCGAGTAAGGATCCCCCAATTTGTCCAACGGCCAATACAAGATTAAAGGATAGACTGGAAGTAATGCCGAAGCCCGATTCCTGCATGATTTTGGGTAGCCAAGTATTTAAACCATAAATCATAAGCAGACAGCTGAAGACAGCTACCCAGAAGGCCAATGTACTGACAAGGCGATTGTCGGTAAAGAGCTTTTTCACAGGCAATCCTTTTGCTTGTTCTTGAACAGTCGCATATTCAAAATCGTCTGTTGCTTGATAATCGCCTTTCGGATCGACTTTGTTAAGGATGGTGGCGATTTTGTCCCCTTGTTTCCGCAGAATCGAATACGATAAAGATTCGGGAAATTGCTTGAGAAAAAATGGCAAAGTTAACAAAGGAATAATGCCTAGCCAATATAGAAATCTCCATCCGAGACTTTCCATAGCATACATGCCAATCAGGGAGGCCAAAATCCCACCGATTGAATAGCCACAATACATGAGCGCAACCGTCAGTGCCCGATTTTTCTTTGGAGAATATTCTGTCATAACGGCAATCACGGCGGGCATCAATCCACCCATTCCAAGAGCGGAAATAAAGCGCATAATCGTGAAAATTGTCTCATTGGGAGCTAAACCAGCTAATAAAGAGAACAAACTGAATAACGCCATGCAAATGGCTAATATTTTTTTTCGGCCGATGAGATCGGATAGGGAACCGAGTACAAAGGAACCAATCATCATCCCGACTAATGAATAGCTGCCAATCGCTCCCGCTTCTACGGTAGTTAACCCGAAGTCATCCATCATAAAAGGCAACCCAATTCCGTAGAGAGCAATGTCAAACCCATCAAAGGCAATCGCATAAAAGCACCATAGAAACACTAATAAATGAAATTTATTGAATTTACTCTCGGCTATAACTTGTGTAGTCTGAACAACGCGCATTTCAATCTCCTTTCGTGGAAATGTTTAAATATTACAAAAATTAGACTGAGAAAGTACCTTGCAAAAGCGGCAATTCCTCAAGTTTACATGAGAGAGGGAGAGCGGCTGAATCCCCTTCGCCGTTCTCTTCTCATCAAAGTGCTTGTCTACCTCAATTTTTCAAAGGTGAGTTGCATCCATTTTAGCGCCGGTCTTAAGGAAACAGTAGGAAGCACATTCACCAAAGTTGAGATTAGAGCGTTCTGCTTGCATTTTTGTTATTTCCAAACATCTTCGGCAATTTCTACTACATAACGAAGTTTTTCCCATTGTTCTTCTTCGGTCAACAGATTTCCCTCTTCAGTCGAGGCAAATCCACATTGAGGACTTAGAGAGAGCTGGCTAAGATCAACGAATTGGGAGGCTTCTTCTATTCGTCTTATAATCTCTTCTCTGGGCTCTAGCTTGCCATGCTTTGAAGTAATCAATCCTAGAACAATATTTAAATCCGAGCGATTGACAAAGCGTAGCGGTTCAAACCCACCTGAACGGTTATTGTCATATTCTAAAAAGAACCCATCAATATTTAAATGGCCGAATAATGGCTCTGCCACTGGTTCATATCCCCCCGAAGAAATCCATGTAGAACGGAAATTTCCACGACAAATATGCATGGTTACTTTTAAGTCATCGGGACGGTCGGCTACCGCTTTGTTTAATGTATCAAGATACATTTTAATCAAGTATTCGGGGTCTTTCCTTTTGGCGCGCAATTGTTCCTTTTGTTCTTCTGAACATAGATAGGCCCAAGCCGTATCGTCTAATTGGAGGTAGCGGCAGCCAGCATCATAAAAGGCTTTTATCCCTTTTTTATAAGCTTTTGCCAGATCATCAAAGAATTCTTCTTCGTCTGGATAGACAACGGAGTCCACTTCACCACGAAAATGCAGCATACTCGGACTTGGAATCGTAAATTTCGCAACATGATCTCCAGCTATTTTATGGAGGAACTTATAATCATCTAGCATAGGGTGATGTTCGAAGTCTAATTTATTTGTCACTTTAATCGCGCGCGATCTAGTTTGTTGTTGTTGAAATTGGATCCCACTTCCTGCCCAATAGCCTTCAACCCCGACTAAATTTTCTAAGAAATCGAAATGCCACCAAGCTCTGCGAAATTCACCATCTGTCACGGCTTGAAGACCGACCTCTTTTTGTTTCTTGACAATTCTCTCGATTTCACTATCTTCAATAGCACGTAGTTGCTCTGGTGTAATTTCCCCAGCAGCTTTCTGTAAGCGTGCGTTTTTAATTGTTTCGGTTCTTAATAAGCTGCCAACTTGGTCAGCACGGAAAATCGTTGTCGTTTTTGTTTGCATCTAAATCCCTCTTTTCCTAAAAGCTTAAAATTTAAAATGAATTTTTTGATCGAATATATTGAAGTTTATCATGGGAAGGTATTATAGTGTAACTGAAAAAAGATATAGTTGGTTATAACTTATGGTTATAACCAATGTCAGTAGACCCGTTCTGTTGGGCGGATCGGCTCTACTTTTCCTGCTAATATAAGGCTAATAGAATAAAATACAGTGTTGAACAATGAGGGACGAAAGAATGAATTTACAACAATTAAAATATGTGATTGAAATTGTCAGAAGTGGCTCTATGAATGAGGCAGCGCGCAGACTCTATATTTCGCAACCTAGCTTGTCAAAGGCGATCAAAAATCTTGAAGAGGAATTAGGGAAAACGATTTTTACCAGAACGTCAACAGGCATTACCCTTTCACCAGATGGGGCGGAATTTCTTGGCTATGCTAGACAAGTAGTGGAACAGGTGGAACTTTTAGAGCGCCGTTATTTTAATACGGCTCCTTCGCCGCAACTTTTCTCAGTCTCGACACAGCATTATGCCTTTGCGGTAAATGCTCTTGTCGAAATGATCAAAAAGCATGGTTCCGATAAATATCAATTTACGATGAGAGAAACGCGAACGTATGAAATTATAGAAGATGTTAAAACGTTACGGAGTGAAATCGGTATTTTATATGTTAGTTTGTTTAATGAAAAAGTGATGATGCAACTGTTAAAGGAAGAAGGACTGGAGTTTAATCTGCTTTTTAAAGCTTCACCTCATATTTTTGTGAGCTCACAAAATCCATTGGCGAATCGCTCATCTGTAACATTAGAGGATTTAGAAGACTATCCGCGTCTTACCTTTGAACAAGGGGAATATAATTCGTTCTATTACTCGGAGGAGATTTTCAGTACAATCCCTAGCAAAAAAAGCATCCAGGTCAGTGACCGTGCCACGTTATTTAATCTGTTAATTGGATTGAATGGTTATACCATTTCAACAGGCATCTTAAGCGCCGATCTCAATGGTTCCAATATCGTATCTGTCCCGTTAGAAGAAGGAGAAGTCATCTCCGTTGGCTGGATCGTACACAAAAAGGCCCAACTAAGCCGGATGGCGAAACTATATTTAGAAGAACTGGAACGGATTATTGAATTTTATGTCTAAGACCGTCCTCGAAAAGGTGAAAATCCCAGAAAAGAGGGAGAGCGGAGGTAAGGGACCCTTTATGGTTAGGAACAATAAATCTGAACAGGAGGAGCTTCGTGAATCGATCATTCTCAATCTTACTTTTGTTACTTGTTATTCTGGTAGCTGGCTGTCAGTCATCTTCTCAAATTGATGCGAAGGAATTGGAAAAGTATAAGGTACAACAAACGGAAGATGAGGTGAAGCAGGGGGATTTTATCTTTCGGCTAGTGAGTGAAAAAGGGGAATACCGTCAAGATGAGAAAGTAAAGCTATATGGGGAAATCGAATATATTGGTGAAAAAGAGGAAGTCTCTATTGTCCATTCCGCCTCTGCCATTCTATTCTCGCTGGAAGAGAAAGTACGTGGTTATTACATTGAAAGTAGTGTTCAAGAAATCGGTGTGACAACAAAATTGAAAAAGGGAGAGCCTTATCGCGAAAATTACGTAAAGAAGGCGGAAGTGATTTTTGAAGAAGATCCATCCTATCAAAAATTTGTAGATCACTTTTTGGAAGGAAGTGGATTTCTAACTGGCTATTATAAGGTAAATGGATATACCGACTTTTTTGTAAAGTCTGGAGATGAGGGAGAATATGTTAATATGGAGGCGAATGTTGATTTTAAAGTACTAGAATAAGGCCAGCTTAATGTTTTATTATTACCTACCTTTTCCGTTTAGTAGACTGATAGAAAGGGTAAATATTAGTGGGGATTTTTAGCTTGAGGACAAAAAATTTTAAAATACAAGCGTGCTTTTGTGACGATTGAAGGCGTTGTTCTTCATTTGACACCAGGCGAAGAAATTCTTGAATTAGCAAAGCCCATTTTTAAGGAATGGACTAGAAAGGTGTTTTTTATGAAAAGAATCACATTATTGTTAAGTATGATAACTATATTCCTAGTGATGACAGGCTGTGCAAGTAGCAGTAGTCCAAAGGGGAATGACAAGGAACCAGATACAGAAATTGAAAAGAGCCAGGATCAATCAAATGAAGATACCGACGAAAAAGAGGAGGATTTAAGCTCTTCTCTTGGTTCAATTGAAGATTTTACATTCACATCAATTGATGATTATGATCAAGATCAGTGGATCCGTATGGAAACAGAGAAGCCGATTGAAAATGGGGCTTTTGTCGATGGAGATCAATTTTTTATCAATACGGAAGATGATGAAACGATTGCCTATACGAAAGATATGAAAGAAATTTGGAAAAGCGAAGTGCCTTATCCATTTAGAAGGCCAAATCTAATGACAGATGATTATATTCTCGTCAATAACGAGGTGGATGAAGGGGAGGGTACCTTTGTCGAAGCTTTGGATAAAAAAACGGGGGAATCTGTATATAAAATTAATCTAGTTGACTATAGTGATCTAGGTGAAGTGTATGTGATGGATGATGCCATTTACTTTGCAGCAGGAAAAAAGACAAATGAAGATGAACTATTTGCAGACGACTTTACATTATTTAAATATCAATTAAATGACGGTTCTAAGGTGTGGGAAAAGAAAATCGGTAACCTGAAACAAAGTGGGAAAGGATCGCCTTTCCAATTAGCGTTCAAGGATGATCACTTATATTATGTGAGCGCGGATTCACAGTTAAAAGTGGTAGAAATGGAAACGGGCGACGAGGTGTGGAAGCAAGAACTTCCTGAGTCCCTACGCTATTCTATTCCATTTTTTGCGGATGATAGCTTATATATTCTAGATGCTGAAAGTGTATTTCATGAATATGATATGGAAACAGGGGAGCCGCTTGATGATTATCAATTTCAAGGAAGTGTTCTCGGCCCTGTAGCCCCTTATCCTTTATTCGATGGAACGACAATGATTTACGAAGATGTTGACTTTGATACGGGTGACACAACATTGATTGCGGTTGATATGGATGCTAAAGAAGAGATCTGGTCCCTCGACTTTGGTCAACACTTCATCTTTGGCGCATACATTATCGATAATACTTTGTATATTCTGACGCAAGAAGGTGTGGATGATACAACGACACCATCTAAACTATTGAAGTTAGATCCTCAATCTGGAGAACTAGTGGAGGGAATTGAATTAAACGATCGGATGGCTGAGGCTTCGAACAGCATGAGCTCTACGATGGGGAATGATAGAAATGGTGACTATATCACCGTTTTCCATGGTAAAGTAGCTTACTTTTTGAAATAGAAACCCTAAAAGGAAACCCAAAGAATGCAGTTGGTATTCTTGGGTTTCTACTTGTTTTCACTTTGGAAGGACAGTGCCTGTATGTGTTATGAAAAGTTAAAAATATGCAAAAGTGAAAATAGGGCTTCTACAATGGTACTGGATAATAGTGAGGCCTATCCACTTCAAACTAATTCACATCTTTGCAAGGTGAGATAGGTGTTCCTTTTTCTATGTCTTTTCTAACAAGCCATTTCTTTTTTCATAGAAAGATTTTAAAAAAGCTTGTTCGTATGCATATCCTGCATGGATCAATATTCTTTCATTATGATTGGCTGCAGCTAGTTGTAGACCGACGGGAAGTCCGTTGTCTGCAAGTCCGCATGGAATGGATAAGGCTGGTTGTCCAGTTAAGTCGAATACGGCTGGAATCCGGATCATCGTGTTAAAGACGCTATCCATCATTTCATTGATTTCTACCATTACTTCACCAATTTTTTGTGAAGTGATTGGAGTCGTCGGAGTAGCCAACACATCGACATGTTCAAATAGCTGTTCGAATTGTTCGGTTAGCTGCTCTTTTCTTTTTAAGGCTTTGATATAATCAAGAGCTGTGATGGCATGACTATGCTCTAAAGAGGCTTTCACATCAACACCGAATGAATCCAGGGCAGATACAATCGATTCTTCATGCACAAATCCTGCCTCCGCAATTCCGATTCCAAAAGAAAGGGCGAGGTCATCAGGTGAGAATGGGATATCGATGTCTATTAATATCGCACCAAGACTCTCTAAATCTTGCAAAGCTTTTTGATAGAGTCTAGCTGTATTTTCTTCAATGCCTTCGTTAAAATAGTTTTTTGGTACACCGATTCTTAACCCTCGTATGTCCTCTTTTAGGCTTGTTGTATACTGTTTACCTGTCATAGCCTCCAAGACAATCGCCAAATCATCCATCGTCCGTGTAAGCGGACCAATATGATCAAGGGTCCAAGAAATATGTTTGACCCCTCCAGCCTGAATAAGACCATGTGTCGGTTTTAAACCAATCACTCCGCAAGAAGCAGCAGGAATTCGGATAGACCCAGCTGTATCTGTTCCAATCGAGGCTATACCTAATCCAGCAGCAACCGCGGCTCCAGAACCCCCACTCGAACCACCTGGGGAGTGATCATGATTCCACGGATTTTTGACGGGTCCGTAAAAAGGGTTATTGGAAGTAATTCCAAATGCAAATTCATGCATATTTACCTTTCCAAGTTGAATTGCTCCTTCTCTCTGAAGATTATTAACAACAAGAGCATCTTCTTTTGGGATAAAATCTTCATCGATTTTTGATCCACTTGTGGTACGGATTCCCTTTGTGTATAGATTGTCTTTATAGGAAAGCGGGATTCCGTCTAAAATACCAGTTGCTTCATTGGCGCAATATTTCTTCTCGGCAATTTCTGCCTGATTTAAAGCAATTTCATCTGTCACCGTAATGTAGGCATTCAAATCTTGACATTGATGAATGCGATCTACATACATTTTAGTAATTTCTACAGGGGAAAATTCCTTTTTCCTGTAACCTTCTATTAGTGAAAGAATTGAAACAATCTCCATTCAACAAACCTCCACAGTTTATGATCGTTCAGTTCTCAATGAGTAACATTGAGGGACTAGGTCAAGCATAGCATAGAAAGAAGGTCGAATGTATTAAAGGGGATCGCTCCATCTGATAAAGAACTAAAGCATGGTTTGAAAATCGATTTGAGAGGAGTGATAGGCATATAAATTAAAATATATTGAGAATAGAAGAAACGGGGGAAAGTAATCGCAAAAGTTCCGCAACAGACCATTTTCCTGTTATATTTTAAGGAAGGGTAAATCACGTATTAAAAACACATAAAAAAGGTGATGAAAATGGAATTTCGTAATATCTTTTGCATTGGTCGTAATTATGTTAATCACGCGGTGGAATTGGGAAATGCTGTGCCAGACCAACCACTTGTTTTTTCAAAGCCTCTGAATGCCTTAGTACTTGCGAATGGCGAAGAGATCGATTATCCGGGAAATAAAGGAGATATCCATCATGAGCTTGAGGTTGTCTTATACATAGGTGAGGACGTGGCAGATGATGATTTTCAGGTCGATAAGGTCGTAACGAAAATAGCACTCGGGATTGATTTGACCTTAAGGGATGTGCAATCCGAATTGAAAAAGAAGGGACATCCATGGCTTCTAGCAAAAGGATTTAAGAATGCAGCGATTGTAACGGAATTTTGGGATTTTCCTGGGGAGGCAGCCTGCAGGGAAAAGAACTTCTCCTTGGTACGTAATGGAGAGACTGTCCAAGAGGGAAATATTACATCCATGATCTTCTCTTTTCATACGATCTTAGCGCATATTCAGGCAAACTTTGGCTTAAGAAATGGCGATATCATTTATACAGGAACTCCTGAAGGGGTTGGTCCCATTTCAAATGGCGAAAGATACGAATTGTGGTGGGGAGAGGAATTAAAGGGAAGTTTTCGTGTTCAGATGAGCTGAGGACTCTGCGTTAGAAAGTGCATTCTTTCTGCCATCTTTAAAAATGCTCTCGTTTAATCGGAATAAATGGGATGATTTCAAGAAGGTAGTTTGACTACATAAAGGGTAGGATTTAATTTTACAAATTTGTCATTGTACTGGAAAGAACAAGGGCAGGGAGGAGGTCAGTTTTATGGATATTTTATTAAAAGAGATTTTTGTAGGAAAACCAAAAACAGTGGGGAATAAAGAGGCAAAGGAACCGATGGAACGCGAATGGACAAGCGGTATTTTTAAAGAACCTGTTCAAGGTCCTATCAGGGTTGGAAAGACAAATCTATCAGGGGATGGCCAAGCCGACTTGAAAAATCATGGTGGACCAGAAAAAGCCATTTTTGTCTATCCTTGTTCACACTATTTCTACTGGCAAAATGAATTGAAAACGGCCGAGATCAGACCGGGTGGAATGGGAGAAAACTTCTCATTAGAGAATGTTTCGGAAGAACAGATCGCCATTGGGGATACTTTTCAAATAGGAGAGGCAATCGTGCAAGTTTCACAACCACGGCAACCATGTTGGAAGCCTGCGCGAAGATTTAAAATAAAAGAATTGGCGCTACTCATCCAAAACACTGGAAAAACAGGTTGGTATTTTCGTGTCTTACAGGAAGGATTCGTGCAAGCAGGAGAAAAATTTGTCCTATTAGAACGCCCCTTTCCTGAATGGACGGTTGCCCGTTGTAATCATGTAATGCATGTTGATAAACACAATATGGAGCTGGCCCAAGAGTTGGCGAACGTTGAATTGCTAGCGGTGAATTGGAGGAAAACTTTAACGGATCGGGTAGAAAAAGGAGTGTCCAAAGATATTCGAAAAAGAGTTCTCGGACCGAATGAATGAAGGGAGTTGAAGGGGGGCCCGAGAAATCTGTTAATCGAGGAATTCATAAGAGTTCAATGCCTTATTGAAGAGCGGCTCCCCTTCGGTATACAAGTAATGCACTTAAGTTCTCTTCCCGAACTTATTCCTTAGTGATTTCCTCTAAAAGCAGTTCAATTTGTCCTTTTAAGGTAGGAATTTTATTCCGAGCAACATCCCAGACAATTTCATAATTAATAGAGAAGTAGCCATGGATCATCATATCTCTCATCCCGGCCATTTTTCTCCATTCAATTTCTGAGTTATGCCTTCATCATCTGGAATGTTTTTTGTTGCCTCTCCAATGACAAGAATGTTCTTTATAACAGCATCGGAAATCAGATCATTTTCTTGGAAATCATCATAGGTTAGTCCTTTAATGTATTTCTCAATTTTACTTGCGGCGGATAAAATATCTTCCAAAAAGACTTTAGGCTCCCTCAGCATATATAGCACTCCTTAGAATCTCTTCTTTTAATGCCGGCTTAATATCATCAATAATCACTAAATCAATTTGTTTTTGAAAGTGATCTTCAAGGCTGAATTTTAACTCCATATAATGGTCAAAAGTCATTTTGCTTTTTTCAAACTCTACTAGTACGTCAATATCGCTTGACTTTTTTTGCTCTTCGCGGCTATACGAACCGAATAATCCAATTCGCTCTACACCGTATTTTTGTTTCCATGAACTAAGATTTCTGGAGAGTTCGTTAAGGATTTCTTGTTGTGATAACATATGATCACCACCGTTTATCATTTTCACTCTTCTCATTATAACATTTACTTTTCTGATTTATTCGGAAGAAGTTCTTGATTGCGCCTAGCCGAAGTATGAATCTTTAATCATCTCTTTCAAGAAAGTGCCCCATAAATGACAGAGCGTAATCTTGGTTGATGGTAGCTTTCAAAGTTTGGTAACATTTGCTGCATATAGACAGCGGATAACTTCTCTACAGGGTCAATCGTTACCCATGTTCCAAGTAAGCCAGACCAACCAAATTCCCCGAGTGAGCTATTGGCTCCTCCCAAAGCAGGATCGATCATCACTCTTACCCCAAGGCCATAACCATATCCTGAGAGATAATTCCAATTATAGTTTTCGCGGTTTTCTGGGCGCAATTGATTCGTGGCCATTAGTTCGATCGTTTTTCGGCCAATGATTCGTTCCCCATCCAACGTTCCACCATTAGCTAGCATTTGGGCAAATCGACTGTAATCGTGTAATGTGGAAAGTAATCCGCCGCCCCCGCTTTCAAATTTCGCATCAGCTTGAATGTTCGCATCCATCTCTGTATTCTTGATCAGCTCTCCTTGCTCATTCCGACGATAATTCGAACAAAGCCGCCCTTTCTTCGCTTCTGGAATGCGGAAAAATGTATCTTCCATTCCTAAAGGATCAAAAATCTCCTCTTGTAAAAACTGCCCGAAGCTTTTCCCGGATATAACTTCAATCAAGGCACCAAGTACATCATGACTCAGCCCATAGTGCCATCTTGTTCCAGGATCAAAAGCAAGGGGAATCGCAGCTAACGCTTGTGAAACTTGACGTGTGGTCATTTTTTTATCTTGCTTTTCCAGTGATTGCATCGCTTTCGCTACCTGACGTTCTGTTTCATTGCCCTCACCAGGATAGGTCAATCCTGATGTCATCGTAAATAGATCCTTTACAGTAATCGACCTTGAAGCGGGTGAGGTATACATTTCCCCTGTATCACTCTTTCGATAGACGAGTGGGTTCTTGAATTCCGGCAAGTATTCCTCCAACGGATCATTCAGTAAAAAGGCCCCCCGCTCATATAACATGAGTGCAGCCGTACAGGTGACGACCTTTGTCATGGAATAAATGCGATAAATCGTATCGGCTGTAATCGGCTTACCCGTCTCAAGATCGGCAACTCCAACAAAGTCTTCAAAAATCTTTTCTCCTTGACGATGAACAGCTAAAGCACAACCCGCTGGCCCCTTTTCAACAAACTTTTTTAAAAGAGGTTGTAGTTTTGTTTGTAAATGTTTCAAATTCTTCACTCCTTGCATTGAGTTTGTATTCATACAATTCTCTTCCTGGGATAGGAAATCCTTTTAAAAGGTAAAAATAAAGTCGGGGTCAGTCCCTCATTATTCCACCACTTCAAGTAGCTTATGTTCAAGGCAAGTCGTTATCGATAGGGTTTTCGAGTATTTTTTAAAGCGAATTTCCAGTGTGTCTTCTGTCAGGCCGGTAATTTCACCTGTACCAAAGACACGATGTTTTATTTTGAGCCCTACTTGGAGTTTTGCGGGATCGTTTATCGCGTTAGGGTTATCGGGGATTCCGTTTTTCCGACCTTTCCCCGTGGTTTTTAGTATGGTTGTTTTATGGGCGGCGTGATGGTGCACTTTTTCTGGATGGACAATCTTTTTGACGTCTAGGACAAACTTAGATGGGGCAACCGCTTTTCCAAACCTTTTAGAATAGGAAAGTAACTCCAAATTCCTTTTCGCCCTTGTCATGCCGACATAGAAAAGTCGCACAGCTTCCTCCATCTCTTCTCTTTTTCCTTCTTTCAGCTTGTCTTCTTCGGTTTGGCTAGGAATGACCCCTTTAATTAAATCAATCATATAAACTTTTTCAAATTCCAACCCCTTCGAGCTATGGAAAGTGGACAGTGTGACAGCATGTTGCTGTCGATTATATTTGGATGTCTTTAGTAAGGAGGCTAAATGATCCAGTCGGTTCGCAAATTCAACCATTGAGTTCGTTGATTTGGCAATTTCCTCCAATGTATTCAATACCTCTAATAAATAATCAATGTTAAAGCCTAGTTTTTCTGACATGTTTCGAAGAACTTTTTCATAGCCAAACTCTCCTCGAATGAGTAAGATTACTTGAAAAGGAGTCTTCCTCTGCATTTGTTTATAGTGTTTCCGACAAATGGCAATCTTTTCTCTTTGCCAGTCCTTTAAGTCTGTCAATTTAATTAAGCGATCAAAGACCGTTTCACTGTTTGGTTGTTGTTTCATTTGCTGGATATGTGAATTCTTTAGATAAAGGTGAAACTTGGAATAGACTCTTTCGAAAATATCCACCCGTGTTGCGTCATACGACAACCGCATAAAGTTCAATACATCCTCCACAATCCAATGACTGAAAAAGCGATTATTTGCATCCTTCATATAAAAAGGAATATGTGCCCTATCCAGTGCGTCCAGAAGTAAAATCGATGAAGCATTATTTCGATATAAAATCGCCACTTCGCGAAGATTCTCTTCCTTTGCTATCTGTTCCACTAAATAGTTGGCTTGGTATTGATAATCAGATAATGTTTTTAATTTTACTGGAACATAGGCTGCATTTTCCGTAAACATATTTTTGTTATAGCGATTTTTATTCTGTTTGATAAAGGTATTCGCGACACTCACAATGTCTTGAGAGGAGCGATAATTTTGTTCCATCATTAAAATTTGAGCGTCTGGATACACCTTTTTAAAATCAAGGAGATATTGTGGCTCGGCGGCTCGCCAACTATAAATCGATTGGTCATCATCTGCCACGACACATAAGTTTTGGTGGTTTTGCACTAACTTCTCTATCATCGCATGCTGGACCAACGATGTATCTTGACTTTCATCTGTCAAAAGATAATCGTATTTTCGTTGATATTTGGTTAATAAGGCGTGATCTTTTTCAAAAGCCTGATGGGCAATCGTCAGCATATCATCATAATCGACGAGCAGCTGATCGGCCCCCGACCTTTTAAACCGTTCATATTTTTGGAAGATCTGTAAGGCGTTTGGGACATCGCATGAAATGGAGGACCATTTTTCTTTGGGAAGCAGTTTATTCTTGATTAAACTGATATATGTGAGCAGTTCTTCCAACTGGTCATCTGTAATGGCCTTTTGATTGAACGTTTTAAATAAATCTCGCAAAAGCATTTTTTTATTAAATGGGGCAGGGTCGGTCCCTTCGATGATGTGATACTGAATCTGCCTTTTATAAAAAAACTCCCGTACGACTTGAAAGGCAAGACTATGAATCGTTGAAAACTCAACAGGGGGGAGGGTAGAAAAGAATCGTTGATACCGTTCTTTCATGTCATGCGCAGAGGCATTGCTAAAGGTCACCGCCTTGATGCGAGCGGGATCCAACCCAACCACCTCGATTAAGTATCCTATTTTCATAATGAGGGTCGTTGTTTTTCCAGAACCTGGCGAAGCTAAAAGAAGTAATGGCCCCTCCGTATTCAAAACAGCTCTTTTTTGTACATCATTCAGTGAGACTCCTAATTCCGCCTTTTTGCGATTAAAAAATTCTTCCCCTACAGACATCATAAAAATCCTTTCTGTCACTTCTCTCTATTATAAATTATTCTATCATATCGAATGGTGATGTTTAAGAAAACGTATCAAGCTCATCCCATCAATGTCCACTTTGTATTGCTTTGAAGAAACGAAAGTGAAAAACAACAAGGAAATGGATAATCAATAGAAAAATATAGTGGACGGTCAAGTAGGATGGAAATTTTCATCTTATTTGATCGTTTTGCTTTTAATAGTTAATTAATCCTGTTTGTTCCGGCTACAGCGCCTGTTCTTTACGGCCATATTATTAACTATTTAAGCATGAAATCCAGAATGTCGGTGAGGTCTTCCTTTTGTAATCTGTGGTATAGTAGTCGTGCTATTTAGTTATAAGGAGGGGGCTAGATTTGAAGCGGTATCTTTTAGGGTTTATGTTAATTTCCATAATCATCAGTGGTTGTGCTTCGAAAGAGGTAAAAAGTAAGAAAGAGGTAGATATCGAAAAACAGTCTCCTGTTCAAGAGACAATTTCTGTCGAAGAGAAGGGAATGGAAGAGTCTGAATCTGGGTTAGCGCAAGAAAACGAGAAAGAGACTGTAACGATTGAGCCGCCACTTCCTGAATTGATTATCGCCACGTCGGTAGAGGAGATGATAGACCTCCCGGTTGGGCGTTTGACAGAGGACTTTACTGTTGAACAAGAAACGTCCATGTGGGTTTCGAAGGAAGTACCTTCTAAAATTCGCCCTGAATTTTTGGAAGTGATGGGCCGTTTTTTACAAAATGAGAAGGATCCGCAAGTCATTCATGAAGTATTGATCACTTATTTAGGAAGTTCACAGTATGGGAATCTAGTGGAACCTCTGTATACATATTCTCCAACATTTAAGGAGCCACTTTTACCAGAGCCGTATGAAGTGAACGATGGAGGGGAGAAAGAAGTGGCTCCTACTAATGCAATAATCTTACTAGATGCCAGCTCCAGTATGCTACTCCCTACAGACGGACGATTGAAAATGGATGTTGCGAAAAGTGCCGTGAGTAGTTTTGCTCAGACGATGGGACAAAAAAGTGATATTTCACTTTACGCCTATGGCCATAAGGGTACACAAGATGATCGTGATAAAGAATTATCATGTACAGGAATTGAGGAAGTATATCCACTTGGGGAATATAAGGAGGACTCTTTCGAAAAAACACTTGATAAAGTACTTGCAAAGGGATGGACACCACTTGCCGGGGCGATTGCCGCAGCTAGAAAAGATCATGAAGCCACAAAGGAAGATATAACTCTTTATATTGTTAGTGATGGGGAAGAGACATGTGGAGGCGATCCCGTTGCGGAAGCAAAGAAATTTGCTGAAGAGCATCCTGATGGCAAAGTAAATGTAATTGGATTTCAAGTTGACAACAATGCAGAATCTCAATTAAAAGCAGTAGCAAAAGCTGGTAATGGTAGTTATCTTGGTGCTGATACATTAGAAGAAATGACTGGACAAATGACAAAATTATGGCTCCCATCTGACTTGGATTTGGTATCACTTATTTATCAGAAACCAATCGGGTGGCCGCACACAATGGCTCGGGATAAAGTGCATAAATACCATGAAAAGATTAAAGACGCCATTCGGGTCGAAGAACTGCGGATTTCTGGAGCTGTTGCATTATTAAAAAAGGAAGAACTTATTGATGAACAACAGCAAGCCGAGCTTGAATCTCTAGTTGATGAAAAAGCGAAAAGTTACAGAAGGTTGATAGAAGAACAAGCGAACGAAAAATTGGATTTGGTTGATTCAGAAGTAGACCGTATCGTGAAAAAAATAGATGACTATCAAGAGCGGATGAATGAATTAAAGAGCAAGAAATAAACTTGTTCATTCTCATGTAGTTCAGTAAAATCCCTTTTTCCAAGAAATAGAAGAAATAAGTGTGGTTAATCACGTAGCCTAATGGTTGTTCATTTGCTTATAATAAGGGAATGATAACTTATTAGAGGGGGAAGAATAACCTTGACATGGGAAATTCTTAACATCATTGGGACGCTAGCTTTTGCGATCAGTGGCGCACTGATCGCCATAGAAGAAGATTATGATATATTGGGTGTTTTTATTTTAGGTTATACGACCGCATTTGGTGGTGGTTTGATCCGGAATCTTTTAATCGGAATCCCGATTGAAAATATATGGCAACAGAACTTGTTATTTGTTGTTGCCTTTTTAGTCATTACGATTGTATTTATTTTCCCTGCTAAATGGATGAAACTTTGGCAAAGATGGGTCGTCTTTTTTGATGCGATTGGGTTAGGGGCTTTTGCCATTCAAGGGGCTAGATATGCAGTTTCCATTGACGCGCCCCTTATTGCTGTCATTATAGCAGCGACGATAACAGGAGCAGGGGGCGGAATGTTGCGGGACGTATTTGCCGGGCGAAAACCGATGATCTTTCATTCAGATATCTATGCTTTGTGGGCAGCGTTAGCAGGTCTCGCCATTGGCCTAGGTTTGATCCGAAATCCAACCACAACTTATCTATTACTCGCTTGCATAGTTCTTTTCAGAATGTTATCTGTCTACTATAAATGGAATTTGCCTCGAAAAGGAAATTGGAATCGAGTAATCAAAATACGGAATAATAAAACGAAGGAACAGGAAAAGACGATTGTATAAACTAAAGGAAAAGGGCCGGGACATAAGTTTCTTAACAACTGTAAATCCGAACACTCATGCGAATGGCCCGATTATGTAGGAGAACGGCCCGATTACTCATGCGACCGGCCCGATTACTGTTGCAATCGGCCCGTTTACATGGTAGATCGGCCCCATTACTGTTGCAAATGGCCCGATTACATGGGTGGTGTTCACGATGCTTCACTCTTTGTTGTTTTGCCCCTTCATTGTTTGATAGTAATTTCTCAATAAATAAGCAACCCATTTACAATGAGGATGATGAAGAATATTTTTGATTAATCCGCTGACAATGGCTCGTCCTAGAGAGGGGGTTGTCAGTTCCTGTTTGAGTAGGAGTAAGGAGTCTTTTTCAAGGGAATCCTCCATTTCGCCGATTTTTTCCTCCATAATCTTAAGTAACTGTTCCTTGGTTATCTCTAGATTTTTTCCATGGTTAATTAAAAGAGCGTAATCTTGAGAGATAAAAGGAATTGTCGTATGTTTGGCTAACAAATTTGTTTTTTCCACAAGAGATTGCGAAAGTAACTGGAAATCTAATTGGATATCTTCAAATAAAAATAGTTCCGCGTACATTGTCATAAAACTTTTGATACAGAAGATGAGGTCGTATTTTGTCTGTTTGACTTCGTCGCCGTACAATCGCTCAATCATGTGCAAGATAACTTTTTCGTGTAATTTGTCGTATTCATGCATTTTCACAATCAGATCTTGGTTCACGGTTTGCATTTGCTCTTTCATAAAAATTCGCGCAAAGTTCATATGTTTGTGAAAATAAGTATGAATAGTATAGTAAAATTCATATAGAAGTTTATCAGTAGGTGAGTTTTTGACCAAGTAGTCAATGTCTGAAGTGATTTGCATCATAAAATGGTCAATTAATGTTAAAATTAACTCATCCTTGGATTTAAAAGAAAGGTAAAAAGCCCCTTTAGAGATGCCGCAATGATCCGTGATTTGTTGGATTGAAGTAGCTTCAAAGCCCTGTTTTGCAAAAAGCTCTAATGACTTTTCCATAATCAATTGTTTTTTTTGCATTTGCATGTTTCTCCTCTAATTTCATTGACAAGTGACTGATTAGTCATTTAGTATAAGTAAATAAGTTAGAAAAGTCAATTGGGGGTAGGTATTGTAGTGAAGGGTTTAGTCAATTTTGTGATAAAAAATAAATTAGCCGTATGGCTCCTGACCATTATAATTGTTGTTTTTGGACTTTATTCAGGAAGCCGTATGAAGACGGAAACCATACCAGATATTTCAATTCCGTACTTAATGGTGATGGATGTCTATCCTGGGGCCACTCCGGAAAAGGTTATGGAAGAAGTCTCCATGCCATTAGAAAAGAAAATAGAAAATCTTAAGAATGTAAAAGCTGTTTATTCCAACTCGTATTCTAACATGTCTAGTATTCAAGTAGAATATGATTATGGAATTGATATGGATGAGGCGAATCGGGAGCTGAGATCCGCTTTAGATGATGTTACATTGCCAGATGGAGCAGAATCTCCAGAAATTACGGCGATTAACATGAATATGATGCCAGTTGTAGCTCTCAGTGTAAGTAGTACAAAAGAAGATATTGTGGAATTGACATCCACTGTTGAGGATATTATCCTTCCAAAAATCCAGAAATTAGATGGAGTAGCCTCTGCTTCGATTACGGGTCAGCATATTGAGGAAGTCAATCTTACATATGATGATAAGAAAATGACTGAGCTGGATATAACAGAGGATACAGTCAAAGACATGATTCAAGCCAGTGATATGGCTGTTTCATTAGGACTGTATGAATTTGAAGAAGGGGAGCAAGCTGTTTCAGTTGACGGGAAATTCATGACGGTTGATGAATTGAAGAATATGCTCATTCCTGTTACCCCTTCAGAAACGAACCCATCTCCATTTGTCAAACTTAGCGATATTGCCAAAGTAGAATTAGTAGGTAAGGTAGAATCGGTTTCACGCACAAATGGGGAAGATGCAATCGGTGTTCAAGTCATTAAAGGACAAGAAGCGAATACAGTTGATGTTGTAAATGAAGTGAAGAAGTTAATCAAAGAGGAAGAGAAAAATATTGATGGACTTGTCATGGATGTATCACTTGACCAAGGAGAGCCAATTGAAGATTCAGTTGCAACGATGATCGAAAAAGCTCTATTTGGTGGACTGATCGCCATCTTGATTATTCTACTATTTTTACGTGACTTCAAATCTACGATTATCTCAATTGTGTCGATTCCCGTATCCATTTTCATGGCGCTATTACTTTTACATTGGATGGATATTACGTTAAACCTTATGACATTAGGTGCGATCACGGTTGCGATTGGGCGGGTGATCGATGACTCGATTGTGGTCGTCGAAAATATTTACCGGCGACTTCATTTAAAAGAAGAGAAGTTAACAGGGCGAGCCCTAATTAGAGAAGCGACGATTGAAATGTTCAAACCGATTATGTCGTCTACTTTAGTCACGGTTGCGGTATTTGCGCCACTTATTTTTGTGGGGGGAATGGTTGGCGAATTATTCGTACCATTTGCCTTAACAATGACATTTGCACTTGGTGCCTCACTCATTGTAGCGATCACGATCGTACCTGCTTTATCTCACTTCTTATTTAGGAAAAAACTGTATGGTAAGAAGTCAGAAAGTCGTCATAAAGAGGCTGGTAAATTAGCCAATGGGTATAAAAAAGTCCTTCAATGGACACTGAACCATAAAGTCATTACTTCCACTATTTCCATTGTTTTATTACTGGGTAGTTTAACCTTAACATCATTCATTGGTTTTAGCTTCTTAGGTAGTGAGGAAGAAAAAGTCATGTATCTCACCTATACACCTGCAACAGGTGAGTTAAAAGAAGATACATTAAAGAACGTTGAAAAAGTAGAACAAGAGTTATTAAAACGGGACGATATTGATATTTTACAATTATCAATCACCGATAGTGGGGACTCCATGTCCGCTATGATGGGCGGTGGATCAGGTGGTGCATTAATGTTCCTTACCTTTGATCCGGATATGGAAGACTTCCCTGAAGTCCGCAAAGAAATTGAAAACTATGTGTTTGACATTGGTCAATCCGGTGAATGGAAGAGTCAAGATTTCTCTTCTATGGGAATGTCTACCAATGAAATTAGTTACTCACTCTATAGTGAAAATCTAGATAGACTAAATGAATCTGTAGCCATGCTAGAAGATGTGATGAAGGAAAATGATGGGATAGAAGACGTTTCTTCTGATGCCGAAGATCCTTATGTTGAATATACTTTTAAGGTCGAACAAGATGAATTATTGCAGTATGGTTTAACAGCTGGCCAACTTGTGATGCTGTTAAATCCAACTACACAAGAGGAAGTCTTAACAACCATTGAAAAAGATGGTAATGAAATAAAAGTAATTGTGCAACAAGAGCAAGAGAAACACCCTGACTCCATCGATGATCTTTTGGACACACCTGTCGAGACTGCAATGGGCACCACGATGCCATTATCAGAGCTTGTCGAAGTGGAAGAGGGAACGACTTTAAATACATTGGCACGTAGTAAAGGCGAATACTACGCAACGGTATCGGGAACGATCCTTGATGATGATATTTCTAAAGCTACATCTGAAGTCGATAAAGCCATTGAAGACTTAGATTTACCTAAAGGGGTCACAGTAGATGTTGGCGGTGTGGCTGCAGATATGACAGAAACCTTTACACAATTAGGGGTAGCCATGCTTGCGGCGATTGCGATTGTCTACTTTATTCTTGTCGTGACATTTGGTGAGGGAGTAGCGCCATTCTCGATCCTATTCTCCTTGCCATTTGCGGTAATTGGTTCCTTTGTTGGATTATTTATCGCAGGCGAAACGATTTCCGTATCCGTGATGATGGGGCTCTTAATGCTTATTGGCATCGTCGTCACCAACGCGATTGTGCTGGTCGACCGAATTGTGCGGATGGAACGCGATGGTATGGGCATGCGCGAAGCGATCTTAGAAGCGGGCGTTACGCGCCTACGGCCAATTCTTATGACGGCCATTGCAACCATTGGCGCGTTAATCCCATTAGCCATTGGTGCAGAAGGCGGCGGTGGTCTGATTTCGAAAGGCCTAGCCATTTCCGTTATTGGCGGTTTAACAAGTTCCACCCTATTAACCTTAATTATTGTACCGATTGTGTATGAAATCTTGTCTAAACTATTTAAGAAAAACCGGAAAGAGCTTGAAGAGAATTAACAAAATGGCCCTGCAATGTGGTGAACATATTGCAGGGCCATTGTTGTGATTCTCACATGTCTGACTGAAAAAACTCCTAAGTGAAACGTATGTTTCTATTATGCCCCTCTTATGCTAAAATGAAATGAAGAATAACGAATGGGTGATCACATGACACAAATCATCAAAATAGCGGTCAGGACGCTAGTAGAATACGCCTTTCGAAGTGGGAGTATTGAAACGGGATTCCGTACCGCTACCTCTTTACATGAAGGCACAAAAATTCATCAAAAAATTCAAAAAACCTATCGTGAAACAGATCAAAAGGAAGTGTATTTAAAAACAGAAGTTCTGCTTGATGATCTCACTTTTCAAATTGATGGGCGCTGTGATGGTTTGTTACTGGATGAGGATGGAGTGATCACCATCGACGAAATTAAATCTACCTCCATGCCATTGGAACAAATGACAGAGGAAACCCATCCTGTTCACTGGGCACAGGCGATCGTGTATGCCTATATTTATGCACAGGGTCATGACCTAGCGGAAATCAATATCCAGCTTACGTATGTTCAGGTACGAACAGAGGAAGAAAAGAGATTCCAACGCATGATGAAGAGGGAAGACTTAGAGGCCTTTGTCATTGATGTCGTATCCCGCTATGCTGCTTTTGCTCGTCTAAGGATGGCCCTTCGGCAAAAAAGGGATACGAGCGCGAAAGCTTTGGCCTTTCCTTTTGGCGAGTATCGAACAGGGCAACGTAAACTTGCAGGTTCAGTTTATAAAACCATTCAGGAGAAAAAGACCCTTTTCGCAAAAGCCTCAACAGGGATTGGTAAGACAATTTCAACCATTTTTCCAGCAGTGAAGGCGGTAGGTGAGGGACATGTGGAGCGAATTTTTTATCTCACAGCGAAGACGATTACGCGCACAGCCGCCGAAGAGGCGTTTTGCTTTTTACAAAAAAAGGGGCTAGAACTTATCGTCGTGACGATTACCGCAAAGGAAAAAATTTGTTTTCAGGAAAAGGTGAAATGTGACAAAACAGAATGTCCATTTGCGGATGGTTATTACGATCGGATTAATGGTGCTGTGTCCGATATATTGGAACATGAAAAAATGCTTACGAGACCCGTGATTGAGAAGTATGCTCGTAAACATATGGTTTGTCCCTTCGAATTTTCGCTTGATTTGGCATATGCCGCAGATGCGGTCATCTGTGATTATAATTATATGTTTGATCCAAGGGTATCGTTGCAACGACTCTTTGAAGAAGAAAAGAAAAAGACCGTGTTATTAATTGATGAGGCCCATAATCTAGTCGATCGTGCAAGGGAAATGTACTCAGCCACTGTCGTCAAATCTCATTTTCTTGATTTGTATCGTTTATACAAAGAAGATCATAAAGAGATTGCCAAGAAGGCCAAAAAAGTGAATGATCATTTGCTAGAAAAGAAGAAGCAAAACCAAATGCTCGAGAAGTCATTGGATGACAAACTTGTACAAGTAGTGGATGCCTTTGCTTTTAAAGCTGAGGAAGAATTAGCCAAAGGCGAAGAAGTGGATGAGCTTTTATTGGAAACCTATTTTGAAGCCCAGGCCTTTGTGAAAATTGCGCGCCTGTATGATCAACGCTTTACCAGTTATTTGACTGTCAATGGTAGCGAGGTCGAATTAAAGTTGTTTTGCCTAGACCCATCGGCTCAGTTGGAACAAATGGGAAAAGGGTTCCGCTCCAAGGTTTTCTTTTCAGCTACCTTGACTCCTGCTGGGTATTATATGGACTTACTAGGTGGGAAAGAAAACGATTATGTGCTCTCTATTCCGTCGCCTTTTGACCGAGAAAATGTCGAAATTATGATTCAACCATTATCAACGAGGTATCGTGATCGGGAGCGTACGTTGGAACCGATGGTGCAGTTTATGATGACCACTTTACAAAAAAAGGCAGGGAATTTCCTCATTTTTTTCCCTTCGTATCAATATATGCGGATGGTATATGAGTATTTTATCACTATGGCGCCAGATATTAAAACGATTGTCCAAGATGGGGGCATGACAGAGGAACAGCGCGAAGACTTTTTGGAAGCTTTCCGAGAAAATGAGGACCCAATGGATCGGCTGGTCGGCTTTGCCGTTCTTGGTGGGATTTTCTCTGAGGGAATTGATTTAAAAGGAGAACGTCTGCAAGGTGTGATGATTGTCGGGGTTGGATTGCCACAGATTGGCTTAGAACGCAATATTATCAAAGATTATTTCCAATCGATTGGCCATAATGGTTATGATTACTCATATGTTTATCCTGGAATGAATAAGGTATTGCAAGCGGGCGGACGATTAATTCGGACAGAATCTGATCATGGTATTATTGCTTTAATTGATGATCGATTCTTGCAACCTAAATATCAAGCGTTGCTGCCGTATGAATGGCAACATTTCACAGTCGGGAAATGAAAGACTTATGTTTTAAAGGCAATGAACAGAGGCAAATTTTTATTTCGCATACTCAATACAAACTTTACTAAGTAGCAAAATCCAAAGAAGGAGGCAAACACTTGAATATTCCATTAACTCAAGATAAAATCATCGAAATGTGTGGCACAGCCTCCTTCAAAAGAGGCAAAGCTTATTATGAGGCGAATAAAGTAACCATTCAAAAAGACGACTTCACTCGTTGTGAAGCGACCGTTACCGGAGTAGAAGACTTTCATGTCACAATCGAAAGGGATGAGAGTGGCGAGATTCGAACGGAATGCAGCTGTCCGCCACTGCCTTCTTTTAAACACGATTGTCAGCATATCGCGGCAGTGTTAGTTGCGATCCATAATGGGACAACCCACCTTGGCCAAAATCAAGATCTTACGGAAGATTTGTTTCACGTATTCCATCATGAGGAAAAACAATCAAGTCGACATCAGCTTCATTTTGAGAATAGGCAAGTACTGGACGTCACCTTTCTCTGCAAGTCTGTCACGGTTAAGGATGGACAGAGTATGTTAGGCATTGAAGTGTTGGTAGGAGCGAATCATGTGCCCAATCTTCGGACATTTTTGGAAGATGTAAAAAGGGGAAATCTGAGCCAACTTTCCCCTACCTTCACCTATGATCCAGGGCGCCACTGCTTTCAGAAGGAAACAGATGCTGTTATTCAACAGTTAATCCAAGTGACGCGAGATGAAGAGATGTATGTGGACACACTACCAGACAAAACGAAGTGGGCATGCAGCGACGATATTTTACTCATTCCCCCCTCTTCTTGGGAACGACTAGCCCCTTTACTATCCAATGCCCCTTTGGTGAAATTGGCATATGGTGAGAAGCAGTTTGACACCTTTCGCCTTTCCGATGAGCCGCTACCTCTACAATTTGATCTTTCGAGGACGAAAGACGGGGATTATCAGCTCAAAATGAATGGCTTGCGAGAAATGTTAGTGTTAAATGCCTATCAAACCGTTCTTTCAGAAGGAAAGGTGATTGTACTTGATCGAAAGGATTGTGCACGTCTTTCTGCGTTAAAGCAAATGCTTGCCTCTTCTTATGCTAATCAAATCTTCATTCCCCAAAGGCAAATCCATGATTTTATAGAAAAAGTTGTGCCCGGTTTGAAAAGGTTAGGGGAAGTCCAGCTAGCAGGGAATATTTCTGAAGGTTTTTCAAGAACACCACTGGTCGCTAAATTATACTTGGATCGTGTCAAAAATCGCCTCCTCGCCGGATTAGAATTTCGCTATGATGGGATTGTTATTAATCCGTTGGAGCAGGAGTTAGAGATTGGACCCGTGCTCATTAGGGATTTGGATAAAGAAGAGGCAATTCTTCAATTTATGAAAGAAAGTTCTTTTGCCCAAACAGAGGGTGGCTATTTTTTGCACAATGAAAAATTGGAATATGACTTTTTGTATCATAGGCTCCCTAAATTGGAAAAACTTGTGCAAGTATATGCGACAACGGCTGTTCGGAGTCGAGTTTTTAAAGAGAATGCTCATCCGCGGATTAAAGTAGGCTTCAAAAAGGAACGGACAAATTGGTTGGAATTCAAATTTGAGATGGATGGCATTCCTGAAAGGGAGATTCGTGAAGTTTTAGCGGCACTTGAAGAGAAACGCAAGTATTACCGTTTACGTAGTGGGGCTCTTCTTTCTCTTGAAACGAGGGAGTTTGAAGAAATTCAGCGTTTCCTTCGCGCCGCTCCGATTCAAGATGAAGATCTGGAAAGCGGCCTCCATGTCCCTGTTGTTCGTGGCTTTCAGCTTATGGATTCGACAGACGATCCGGATGTATTTAAGCTAGAGAAATCTTTCCGGCAATTTGTGAAAGATATCCAAGATCCGAATCGATTGGACTTCAAAGTGCCGAAATCGTTAGAGTCGATCTTACATGAGTATCAGAAGCATGGTTACAGGTGGATGAAGGCACTTGCCCGTTTCGGTTTCGGAGGGATCCTTGCCGATGATATGGGGTTAGGGAAAACGCTACAAAGTATTGCGTTTATCTTATCAGAAGTGCCTGATATTCGTGAACGGGAGCGACCCGTTCTGATTGTTTGCCCCTCCTCACTTACCTATAACTGGAAAAAGGAAATCAATCACTTTGCGGCCGATCTCAAAGTAGCGATAATCGATGGTCAAAAAGCCAAACGAATCGTTTTACAGAAAAATGTAGCTGATCACGATGTGGTAATTACCTCTTACCCATTATTACGTGCAGATATCAAATGGTACGAAAAACAGTCTTTCCATACAGTGTTTTTTGATGAGGCACAGGCTTTCAAAAATCCTTTTACCCAAACGGCAAAAGCGGTGAATAAAGTGCAAGCCGATCATTATTTTGCGCTTACGGGGACACCGATTGAAAATTCATTAGAGGAGCTCTGGTCGATTTTCCATGTTGTTTTTCCTGAATTATTTCAAGGCCTAAAGGATTATAGTAACCTTCCAAGAAAAAAGATTATTCGTCGGACTCGTCCGTTTTTACTTCGTAGGACGAAAGCAGACGTACTCGCGGAATTGCCCGAGAAAACAACAGCACAGGAATCAGTGGAGCTCCTTCCAGATCAGAAAAAGCTGTATGCTGCTTATTTAGCCAAATTGAGGCATGATACTTTAAAGCACTTGGACAAAGATACGCTTCGTAAAAATAAGATCAGAATCCTTGCTGGTTTGACACGCCTACGGCAAATTTGTTGTCACCCGGCCTTGTTTGTGGACGGCTATAAAGGGAGTTCAGCGAAGTTTGAACAACTGTTCCAACTTTTGGAGGAAGCTAGGCTTGCTGGAAGAAGAGTATTGATTTTCTCACAGTTCACAAAGATGCTTCAACTCATTGGGAGAGAACTAGCGATGCAAGGACAGTCGTATTTCTATCTTGATGGACAAACGCCAGCTGAAGAACGATTGGAAAGATGTCATCGATTTAATGCAGGAGAACGTCATGTTTTTCTCATTTCCTTAAAAGCGGGTGGGACAGGCCTCAACCTAACGGGTGCCGATACGGTTATCCTTTACGACACTTGGTGGAACCCGGCCGTTGAGGAACAAGCGGCCGATCGTGTCCACAGAATCGGGCAGACAAAGCCTGTTCAAGTGATCAAACTAGTCGCGCGTGGCACCATTGAGGAAAAAATGAATGAACTACAAGAGAAAAAGCGGCACCTCATTGATGAAGTCATTGATTCAAAGGAGAAATTCTCCTCCTTGCTTACAGAAGAGGATATTCGGGAAATATTGGCGATTCAGAAGGGGAAGGAAGATGTCGTAAACTAGGGCATCCTCCATAAAATGAAAAGGCATGACTCTACAGTTGCGGAGGACCCCCCACTTCGAGTGAACTTCAGTGGTTGCTCGGTGGGGGGATTTTTCACAATGCTTCTTTAATGACCTTTTTATAGTAAAGAACAGATAAGATTCCAAAGATCGAGTATAAGCCGGTATAGATCACCATGACAATCAACATGGGAGTCCACAACTCTGTGCCAAATAAAAACCAACCTGATTGGACAGCGAAATAGCTATGAGATAGACCGACAACCAAAGGAATACCAAAATTAAAGAGTTGTTTGGCCTGAATCCCTCTTACTAAATCTCCTTGGGTGAAGCCTAGTTTTCGTAATATCGTATAATTCGGCCTCTCGTCTTCACTTTCATCCATTTGTTTAAAGTAAAGGATACAACCAGATGTAATTAAAAAGGTGAGGCCCAAAAAGGCAACGATAAACATGATTAGTCCCATGTTCAACTTCTGATCGATGCTTAATTGAAGCTGAGAAAGGTTTTGAGAATTCTTGCTAAAATCAAGGCTCTGAAACAGATCATTGGCCTCCGCCAATTTCGTATTGTCTTTAAGATCGATTCCGATAAATAGTGAGTAATCCATTTGGATATCTGGGTTAAGGTCGTTCTTCAAACGTTGAAAAATGGCATCATTGACAATGGCAGTAGGCAGTCCTCCGTTCGTGAAATTATAGGGAATGGTGACTTTATCTTCTAATCCGATATATCTCTGCTGAATCGTTTCCTTTTGTCCTACCCATTCAATGTTGCCTGTATCCTTAAGGGACATCATTTTCTTTAGGACATCACTATACCCTGTGAAAAACGTTTCGTCCTCTTTTAGATCTACTCCCTTGACGTCTTTATCGCTAACAACGGGGAGGATCATGATATTTGGATTAAAGTTTACCTCATCCATATTCACATCCATTATTTCCTCCACATTCACTTCCGCTTGAAGGACATCGATTTGTGTCTCACGATAATCTATATTTTTTTCCATTAAGGCTTCTTTGAATCGTTCCGCATCTTCAACACTTGTCAATGAAAAATGAGTGGGTACATTACTTTTGGCACTCTTTTCTGCAGAATAATAAGAGATATAACTTAGAGATAATAAGCCAATAGCAAGTGCAGAGACGGTTGTGATAATCGTTAGTAAAAGGGCATTTGATTTCATGCGAAACATAATGGAAGAGAGGGATAACACTTCATTTATATTTAAGTACCCCTTTTTCTTTTTTCGGATAATATTTGTAATGAATGTAACAGATCCTTTATAAAACAAGTATGTGCCGATGATCACTGACCCAAGAATAAAAATCATCGCTAAGAAGAGTTGAATCATATCGGAAAAGTCCCCATCAAACAACTTTGATGAAATATAATAACCTGACAGGATAAAAATGATCCCCAATGCCCCGAAAACGATGTCAAATAGGCTGATTTTCTTTATCCTTCCTTCAGCTGATGAAACCACTCTAAATAAGGATAGAATCGTTTGCCTCTTTATAAACATATAGTTCATGAGCAGGATGAAAAGGTAGATGACGGCAAAAACAATCAGTGTTTGAATCAGGGCTTCTGTAGAGAAGCGAAGCTCGGTGCTTGCCTCAATGCCCACCACTTTAAATAAAATCATCATGATGAGTTTTGAACTAGAAAAGCCGACAAAAATTCCAAAAAGTAAGGAGCCAAAATAGAGAATAAAGTTTTCTGTGCTCAGAAGCTGGAAAATTTTATTTTTTGTCATTCCGATCAGCTGAAACAGGCCTATTTCCTTACTACGACGTTTTATAAAGAGTTTATTTGCGTATAAAAGGAAGATGGCGACAATGGACACGAGAAGAACGGAGGCCGATTTAATCGCGGCTCCCCCTTTGATAGACCCTTTCGTTTCATCCATAGATGGATCATATTGTAGGGTGACAAAGGCAAAATAAAGAGCCACACTAAAAATTAAAGCAAACACATAAAGATAATAATTTTTTATATTTTTCTTAAGGCTACGGAGGATGAGTTGATTAATACTCATTTTGCACCCCGCCCAATAAAGCTTGTGTCTTCATAATGTCGTTGAAAAAAGGCTGTCTTGATTGTTCGCCTTTATTTAATTGCGAATAGATTTGTCCATCTTTTATAAAAATCACTCGGCTACAGAAACTTGCAGCGGTTGGGTCGTGCGTCACCATAATGATAGTAGCTTTTCTTTTTTGATTTAATTCGCTTAGTTTGTTTAACAAATCAGCGGCGGACTTTGAATCCAGTGCCCCTGTTGGTTCATCCGCAAAGATGATACTTGGCTGGTGGATAAAGGATCGGGCTGCGGAGGTGCGCTGTTTTTGACCACCCGAAATTTCATTTGGATACTTGTCTTTTACATCATAAATCCCAAGTTCTTTGGCAACTGTTTCAAATTTTTGCTGGGCTGCTTTTTTTGCTACCTTTGTAATGGATAACGGCAATAAAATATTTTCTTTGACCGTCAATGTATCTAATAGGTTATATTCTTGAAATATGAACCCTAAATGATTCTTCCGAAAGGTTGCCAACTGTTTTTCCTTCATGTTGGTCATTTCTTTGCCATCAATTTTAATCGTGCCATTACTGACCTTATCGATGGAGGACAGTACATTCAGTAAGGTTGTCTTTCCTGATCCAGATGCCCCCATAATGCTGACAAATTCTCCTTGATCCACGCTAAGATCAATTCCTTTGAGCACTTCTTGCTTATTCAATTTATTGCCATAGCTTTTGTATAGTTTGGTCGCCTCTAATATCTTCATTGAGCCACACTCCTTTGAATCAATAATTTCATTATAAATAGTGTAACTACAGTTTTCCTTCGATTTGGCGAACAAATGAGGAAAGCATGTGACATTGTTGTCACATGCTTGAAATGTGATGAAATTCATTTGCCTTAGGAAATATGAGTGTAAAAGTTGTGCCCTCTTGAGGTTTAGAGGTAACGCGGATTTGAATGAATAATGACTGTGCTGCTTTTTTAGCTAGATATAGTCCCATACCTGTTGCTCCGTTATCTCGATGTTGAAATGTAGAGGTAAAGCCTTTATCAAAAATTCTTGGCAGGTCTTTTGGGTCAATTCCACGTCCAAAATCCTGAATTTCTAAATGTGTATACTCGTCTTGTTGGTAGGTCTTGATAAGGATATCGGCTGATTCGCTGTATTTAATCGCATTTGTCAGCAATTGCCTGATGATAAAAGCTAACCATTTACTGTCACTAAGGACTTCTCTTTTTTCTAAATCTACGTCAAAGCCAATTCCCTTTTGCAGACACCAAGATTGTAAGGCTTTAATTTCCGCGAAAATGATTGATTTTATGGCGATTTTTTCAATATGCAAATCATTTTCAATAAAGGGCATACGTTTTTGGTGAAGTTGTTGATCAAGTAGTAAATGAATTC
Organism: Lederbergia ruris; assembly: GCF_018332955.1. NCBI lineage: Bacteria > Bacillati > Bacillota > Bacilli > Caryophanales > Bacillaceae > Lederbergia > Lederbergia ruris. The sequence continues at coordinate 41,695 of NZ_BORB01000004.1, read as the reverse complement.
GCAGCCATTCATGAGTCAATTGTGTTTTGATTGTCTCATTGTCCAAACGGTCTATGATTAACTGCATCGCTGTTAATGGGGTTTTTACTTCATGGATCCAAGACAAGAGATCATCTTTTTCTTGTTCTAAATTCATGAAATGAACAGCTGCTTCTTTTTTTAGTTGCTTTGTTTGATCTGACAGTACTTCTTCAATGATTTGTTCAAACGGACTTTCCGCATGAATGATCGTGGTTAAATCAAGATTGGGATCCCAATCCTGCAGGCTTTTATAGAATTTTGTTTCTTTTTGGTAGCGAACGATCACAAATATAATAAAGACCAAGCAGGATAAAAAGGCGATATAGAGAATGGGCGTTAACGGAATGGCTGGATCAATATAAGCAACAAAGACAAGGAGTAGTTGGAGAAAAAGAACAAGAAAAATCCAGCTACACCTTTCAATGAAAAACCGTTTAATCATATGAAAGGTCCTTTTCTACAGCGAGGTATCCTTGTCCCACTTTTGTTTCAATATAACGTCCTAAATCAAGTTGTTCTAGCTTTTTCCGCAACCGATTCACATTTACAGTTAATGTATTATCACTGATAAAGCGTTCATCGTCCCATAAGCTCTTGATAAGTTCGTCTCGAGTGACAATTTTATTTTTTTGTTCGATCAACACTTTTAATATGAACATTTCATTCTTTGTTAATTCAATTGATCCGCTCTCATTTTGAATCATATTTTTTTCGTAATCGACCGTTGCGCCGTTCCATGTCTTAAGCGAAATTTCTTCCGTATTATAATTGTAGGTACGACGGAGAATGGCTTGGATTTTTGCGATTAACACATCGAAATGAAACGGCTTTTGGATATAATCATCTGCACCAAGCTGCATGGACATCACCATATCTGTAGGGTGATCACGCGATGATAAAAAGATGATGGGAACTTTCGAATGGGAGCGAATCATGCGGCACCAATGAAACCCATCGAATTTCGGCAACTGAATATCGATGATGACTAAATCTGGTTTTAAAGTTGTAAATTCTTGCATAACCGTACTAAAATCAGCAATTCCATGTACATCATAAGACCATTGTAATAATCTGTCTTTGATTTCCCGAAAAAGAGTTGCATCATCTTCAATAAGTAAGAGCTTAAACACTCGATTCACCACACTTTTACTTTGCTTTAAATTGTATAGAAAGACATTATGGTTTGTCTATCAAAAAGAGCTTACAAAGGGATGACTGCATAGTTGCATTATTCCTTTTATATTGAAAGTGGGCAATGATTGACCGTTTTATAAATCTAGTTTAAAAATGGTCTCTCCCCATTATCGGATAATGAATGGAAGCCGTGTCTGTTTGGACAAGGCTTCATTTTTCTGTACGAAGAGTGTTTTGTTTGTGGATTTATTACAGTATATATTTAATTTTTCCACTTGTTGATAAAAATGTCCATAGTAAGATTATGAGATAGCGTCTGGTGAAAGCGGAGTCATGGGGTCTGAAGGACGCGGGTCACAAAGGAGTGACGATTTTTGTTGCGAATTTAGGCTAACAGGATGTTGGTCAAAACGGCGTGGCGATTTGAAGTGGCGCCTTTAGCCGTTTATCCTTTGTGCATCCATTTGATCCTTACTTTTGAACATTCTCTAATACGTGATTATAGAATCGGTAGCGAATATGGCTGTTATGTCTTTTAGGAAAGGAAGGGTATTTGTGCAATCAACTCAACGAAAGGATGGAAAGGTCGTTGCCTTTGCTCAATCTAGATCAAATGCAAGTAAATTTCGCCATGATTATCCCCTGACAAATGAATTACGGAACGAGTTATTAGGTGATGTGTATACGCAATTTACTAATTTTGTCTTAAGAGAGGAATATATGGCTTCTCAACCTTTTTTAAGGGAATTTATGGAGAGCTACGATCTCGAAGGAGAAAAATCTTATGCATTGGAATTTAATCTTTTTTGGTCGAAAGTTCTATATACAGCATGCCATCATGAAGACTTAAACTACATACGCCATTTCATCGCTCGAAATATTCAACAGGATCGACAGCAATCTCCACTTATTTATCATTGGTTAAGAGAATGGGAGAAGGCTGTTCCTAACTTTTATCGGATTGAATTTAAGTATAATCACCGAGAATGGTTAGTAACGAATCTTTTAACAGATGAAATCGTCGAAGTGAGGATCCAAGATACCTATGCTATTCCTGCTATAACCGGGGAAATCGTGATGGGTACATTAATTCCAATCGGCAATACGATGTATTTTCCGATTGTCGACTTTTATCATTTTGACTTTTCCGTAAGAGAAGAAATTATGGTCCACCTTCAGAAAAACTATCGTCCATATATAAAGGAATCATCGTTCTATGAAGCTTTTTTCCGCATTCTTACAGAAACATTAGACATGGAGCAGGCTATGACAAGGGGAAATCATAGAACAATAGCGGCCTATTAAATACACAAATGGAATAGGGAAGCGACTATTCCATTTGCTTGTTTAGAGAAGTCTTATTAGTCGACCATTCGCTTTCGGTATACGATCACAACAAGGGCAAAAATGATCAAAACCCATCCGGAAATGACGAGAAGATTAGGCCAAACCTCTAGAAGACCTGCACCAGCTTGACTATCCGTCGCCAAGTTGATTAATTGGGTACTTGGGAGATATTCTGCCATCTTTAGAAACGGATATTGATCAGCGAAATTCGTTAAGGAAGAACCAAATGAGAATAAGGCAAAAAATGGTAAAATCACGACTGATGCTTCCATAACAGACTTTGTTAATAGACCAAGCAGTGTCCCCAAGCCGATATAAAACAGAATCGATAATACCATTGCCAAGGAAATAACCAGTAGATCTGTAGGTTTATATTCTGTTAAAAAGGCAGAAACAAGGACAATGAGAATCGTTCCGATAAAGCTTAATAGACTTTTTCCCGCTAAAATCTCCAGTGTACTTGCCGGAGAAAGCATAAGCCCACGCAATGTATTTTTCTCTTTTTCCTCCGCAATCAAGGCACATTGTACATAGGCGGCCACTAAACAAAAGGTCAAATTGAACACTATATAATGTCCACTAATCGTCTCAACCCCCATGCGCCCATACAAAGCAGCCAAAAACAGCGGCATAAGGGCAGATATGGACACAAAATAGTTTTTCATTACATCTTTATAATCTTTTTGAAAAATTGCCATCGAGCGTTTAATTGAAAATGTCATGTTAATTTCCTCCCTGTAACTTCTACGAAAATATCGCCAAGTGTAGGTTCGTTTGAATAGATGGATTCCACTTTATTTTCAGACATGAGCTTGTATAACGCTGTTGCTCCATTAGGTCCCTTGTCAATGATTTCCCTTCGGCCATCCGTTAACACGACGGTTAAGGTGTGATCGGCAAATGATTGTCGCAGTTCTTGGGGGGCTCCTAATAATTGAATGATTCCATTGTTTAAAAAAGCAACACGATCACAGAGTGTTTCCGCTTCATACATATCATGGGTCGTTAGGAAAATTGTTGTTCCTTGAGCTTTCAAGTTTTCTAAACCACGATAAATATGCTTTGTGTTCACAGGGTCAAGCGCTGATGTCGGTTCATCTAGGAATAATAGCTCAGGTTTATGCAAGAAGGCTCGTGCCAAGGTGACACGCTGAAGCATTCCCTTTGAAAGTTTGGAAACGACTTTCTTTTTTGCCTCCCGTAAATTGACCATTTCGAGTACCTCTTCTATTCGGCTATACGGTACATCGTACAGATCACAGTAAAGTTTTAAATTATCATAGACAGAGAGTCGCATATATAATCCACTGTTATCTGTAAGGATCCCAATTTTTCTTCTATAAGTTGGTTCTTTCAGTTTTGAAACGGGAACGCCAAAGACACGGGCCTCTCCATCGGTTTGCGCTAACTGACCTGTTAATACTTTTATTGTCGTTGTTTTCCCTGATCCACTTGGTCCTAAGAAACCAAATGTTTCTCCTTTTTTTACATGAAAGGAAACATCCTTTAATGCAGACTGGTTTGAAAACATTTTGGCAATCTTTGTTACTTCAATAATGTTCTCCACTTTTTCATCCTCCATTACGAGCCGACAGGACGTCACTTTTTTAGCCGTTATCCCATCAAGACGTTTGCTGTTTTTGTGATGTCTCCATCATAGTAAACAAACGAGAGCTTCACATTATATTCCGGATGAAAAGAGCTATTTTAAGGGGGAATGGAGTATTTTATCGGTCGATTGGCACTTATTTCAGTCTTAAAATCTCCTTTAATTCCACCATTTTGTTTTTCGATAATGGAATAGAGGACTTTTTTGCATCCATAAGCACTAAAGAAAAGCTATTCCGTGTGAAGGTCACAACTTCACGAACCTTTTGTAAATTGACAATATAAGAACGATGACAGCGGAAAAAACCATAAGGGTGAAGTCTTTTCTCTAATTCTGCCATGGTAAACACACTTGGATAGGCTTCTCCCTTAATATAAATTTGGGATTGTCCCTGTCCACTTTCGATATAATCAATTTCAGGTGGATCAAATAGGACGATCTTGTCATTCACTTTTGTTGGAATCTTTTCAAAATGAACAGGCTGAACGATGACTTCCTCTTCCTTTTCCATGGTGTGCGTTTCTTCTTGGTTCGCCTCTTCTTCAGATAAAACTTCAAGCTTTTGTAAGCCTGTTTCATCTAATCGATACACTTGGCTTGTCACAAAGAGGGCTGATTCCATATTACTTGTGAAGATCAGCACTGTTTTGCCTTGCTGCTTTAATTCTCGTATAAGCTTTATAAATACTCGTTTTGTTTCTAAATCCGCATTTTGATCAGGTTCTTCAAAAATATATAGAATCGGGTTTTGAAATAGTAAGCGACCAAACTGAATTCTTCTTTTTTCCGATAATGATAAATGACGGATAGGTTTATTTTTCTTTGTTTCCAATTGAATGATTCGCAGGCCTTCCTCAACTGTAAGAGGAGAACTATACAACTTTTGATAAAAGGAAAGATGGTCTTTAATGGTTAATCTTTCATATAGACCATCATCCAAACAACAAAAACCGACAGAGACGAAAAAATCTCTTTTTGAGGACTCTATGGAAATACCCTGGACCTTTATTTCCCCATTGGAAATTGGAATTTCTCCCATAAACATTTTGATTAAAACCGTTCGTACATTTGTATTAGTGTATATGGATAACACCTCTTGCTCAGAAACTTCTAAGCTAAATGCCGGGAATATCAAGGTATGGCCTTCATGCATTTCTAAGTTGTTTATAGTTAAGATACTCACAATAAAATCACCTTGTTCATCAAGATTGAAAAAGATCAGCTCTTCTTCTAATGAAATTTCACTATATTTATTATAACCTATATTGTTTTCCCGTGATTATTTTGTAGACAACAATCTTTTCCCGGGAAATATTGTCGAAAATAAGCTGGGAAATGAAAATCACTTTCTTGATTTTTAATTCGATATAGAAGGTAAGCAGGCTTTGGAAGAAAAACAAGGTAAGAAGAGAAGGAAATAAAAGTATTAGGGTGATAATTTGGAATTACAGATCTTTCCGAACGGGAAAGCCCACTTCTTCAGAGGTGGGATGAACGTGAGGATGAATTAGCAAGGCTTTGGAATGTAAATAAATTCAACAGTTGGGTTGTGTAGGAATACACGTTCCGGTATAATGGAACTATAAAGTAAACAGAAAGGAGGTTAGCCAATATGATCGTCACGCACTCTTTTCCCATTCCTTATGATGAAAGCCTATACAATGAACTCAGAACGATGCAACGTGAAGCAGCCACTGTTTGGAATGATATTGTCAGGGAGGCAACGTCTTATTTTTTTTCGTTTAAGAAATGGCTAAGTAAAAAAGAGATCCAATCTGTTCGAAAACAAACCTATAATCTTCATTCGCAGACGGTGCAAGCGATTGTGGATAAATATGAGGCGAATCGTGAAACAATCCGGAAGTTAAGAAAGACTAATAAAAAGGCAAAATATCCGTGGCGAAAAAAGTATTATTATTGTGTTCCTCTAAAGAAAGCATCTTTGTCGATCACGGATGATGAAATTGCGATTAAAAGATCAGAATATGAACTCAGATTATCCGATCTTTTAACAAAAAAGCAAAAGAAGAACTGGAAGGAGAAGTTTCCGAAACAAAATAAAAAGCTTTATATTCCGAATCTTGCCACAGAAGATCTTAGTGCATGTAATTATGCTGAAATCGTATGGCGGAATGGACAATATCACTTTTGTTATACAATCCATGTACCCGAGAAAGATCTTTCTTCGTATGACTAAAAGTAGCTGGCGGCGATTTAGGTGAAATCCATGCGGTGGCAGCTGCTACAGAGGACAAAGCCTTATTGGTATCAGGGCGAGCGATGAGGAGTATTGCGCAATATCGTGCGAAGGTACTAGCCGATTTGAACAAGAAAATGTCTCGTTGTAAACAAGGTTCCCGGCAGTGGAAGAAGTATAAGCAAGCGCGAAATCGTATTCGTCAAAAGAGTAAGAATCAGCTTGAGGCATTGGAACATAAAACGACCAAGGAAATTGTCTCCTTTCTGGAGGAAGAAAGAATCACTCATTTCGTGATTGGGAATGTGTCGGGTATAGAGAAAAAGACCAAAAAGGATCCAAAGAAAAAAAGAAAGCATAACAAAACAAGAAGACAACAGCTTTCCTTGTGGAATCAAGGGAAAATCAAACAGAAACTAACGTATAAAGCACAACAAAAAGGGATCAAAGTCGAAGAAACTGAGGAGAGTTATACTTCGCAATCCTGTCCATTTTGCGGTGGGAAACATCAAGCAAAAGGAAGAAGATTTATTTGTTCTGTTCATCAAACAGAAATCCATCGTGATGTTAACGGTGCCCAAAACATTGCCCGTAAAAAGCATCCGATGGCAGTTAAAACGCTTATCTCGGTTGTCTATAAACAACCGATTTGGTACAAACGTTTTCTCTCTTTAGAGAAAAAGCAAGAAATCCAAAGAATAAGCTAAGAGAGATAAAAGTATCGCCATACGGATGGCGTAGTCGGCACAGACCTTGCCCACTGGAAAGGATTATCCAGTGTTGTTCGCCCCAAGTTTCCCCTCTGCACCCTCCCTGGAGGTTTGTAAGGGAAATGTTTGCGAAAAAGAATCCCATGGTCTTTAGACATGGGAGTGGTCAAATGTTAATATAGGTGTAAATGTTTGGAGGACAACAATTGTATAAAGCTGTGATCGATTCCAATACGTACATCGCGATATTAGAACCAAGGCATGCGGATGAATTATTTGCTTTAATCGATAGAAGTCGAGAAAGTATCGGAATGTGGCTTTCGTTTCCGTCTTTCACAAACGAAGTACAGGATACGAGGATTTTTATAGAGAAATCCCTAAAAAGATTTGCCTCTAGCGATGGCTATTGGGCAGGCATTTGGTACAAAGGGCAAATCGCTGGTTCCATTGGTTTTTTATATATAGATTGGGGCAATAAAAAGACAGAAGTTGGCTATTGGTTAGGGAAGGAATTTGAAGGGCTCGGTCTCGCGACAAAAGCCTGTGCCTTACTGATAGATCACGCCTTCACTGATTTAGGTCTGCATAAAGTTGAAATCAAGATGGCAACTAAAAATGAAAAAAGTAAGGCGATCCCGGAGCGATTAGGTTTTAAAAGGGAAGGTATGATTAGAGACTTTGAGCTTCTCCATGGTAAGTATCATGACAGGGTGATTTATGGTCTGTTAGAGGATGAATGGAAGAAAACGGATCAATTGTAAAAATACAACGAGTGACTACCTTGTTCACTCGTTGTTTGCATGGGACTATTTTCACGGATGAACCTCATATATTTTGGACTTGCACTAATTTAGTCTCCTTTTGAATGAGAAGTTTTTTTGAAGATGAATGGATTTTTTAAACTGGAGGAAAGATAAGGATGCGCCTATTATAAAGGCACAGTAACACAAATGAGGAGGCTACAATGGGAATCCACAGAATGAACCGATGCATTATGGAGAGGTATTTGGTATATGGTCCTTTTTAGTTGGAGCAAAAGGAATGATTGCTTGTTACCAAACACATTTAAATCATACTGGAGATACGGATCTTCATGAGTTACTGGAAGAAGCTCTCAAGCAGAAAGAACAAGAAGTCAAACAGATCGAAGCATTATTAAAAGAAAATGGTGTTGGTTTGCCACCAACTCCACCAGAGCGCCCTAAGGCAAATTTGGAAAGTATTCCAGTGGGTGCGCGATTCATGGATCAAGAGATTGCTGCTTCATTAGCGGCAGATGTGGCTGCCGGTTTGGTGGCATGCAGTACGATCATGGGCGAATCGATTCGAGAGGATATTGCGATGATGTTTGGACAAATGCATACTCAAAAGGCAGCATTTGGCGCTAAAGTTCTTCGTCTGAATAAGGAAAAGGGCTGGTTGATTCCTCCACCCCTTCATCAGACTCCGGCTGATTGTTGATAGACATGGGGGCTTCCATAAAAGGGGAAGCCCCTTTCGGATGAGAACAAAAAGCATGGCGGCTTTACCCACCAAAATTTTGCATTACTCAGAACCATGTACGATGAAAGTAGGAACAAGCGGCGACAAGCACCGCTTGTTTTAGTTCACTAGGTTCAAATAAACCCATGGAGATAGCCAAAAAGTGAGAAGGGCGGCTAACACCATGCACACACTGGAAACGGCACCTGAGATCGGACTTAATTCTAAGGCTTTCGCTGTACCTGATCCATGTGAGCTTGTTCCTAACAAGATTCCTTTCGCTATATCGCTTCTCAACCGAAACAGGCGAATGACCCAAGGCCCAAATATCATCCCGAAAATCCCCGTCATAATCACAAAAACAGCTGTTATGGCGGGGACGCCGCCTAATTTCTCAGAAGCGCTCATTGCGATTGGGGTCGTAATCGAGTAAGGGAGAATGCTAGGGATTAATGTTTTATTTAAATGGACCAAACTGGCCATAGAGAAGGACACGAATATAGACAATATAGACCCTAGGGATACACTAAGCACGATGGCAGGCAAATGTTTTTTTAGGATCGGAAAATAACGATAAAGCGGAATGGCTAAGGCCACTGTTGCAGGTTGTAATATTTTTGTTAGCCATTGGGCTCCTTGATGATAAGTTGTGTACTCAATTTGAAATAGAAATAATACGGCTATAATCACTAGGGGAGCAATTAATAGCGGTGTTAAATAAGACTTTTTGGTTTTTTGATAACACCATTTGGCCCCCCAATAGGCACTAATGGTGAGCAGGAGGAAGAGCGGTGTCAGCATGTTTGACTTTGACCTCCTTACGACGTGTTAATTTGTTAGCTAATAAACCCGAACCCATCATCACAGCTAAGGAACTGACGAAAATCACCGCAATAATTTTAAAGCCATTGGTTAATAATAGCTGTTTATATTGAATCACCCCAACGGCAGAGGGAATAAAAAATAGGAGTAACTCGGCAACCAACCAACTCCCTCCTAACTCAATCCACTTTAATTTCACCACTTTCGTTTGTAGTAAAATAAATAAAAGAATTAAACCTAATATACTTCCAGGTACTTTTAGATGAAGAAGGACCGAGATTTTCTCCAAGATTAAAGTATAGCTACATAATAATAAAATTTGCGTAATACCGATGAGCATTTTTTTCATGATGACTGCCTTTCTAAGTTGTTTTCCTTCATAAGTATACAAGGAGCCCCATTATAGGTAAAATGAATATTTAGAATGGTTACTATTCATAAAAGTAATGAAAGGGTTTGTGTAGATTGGATATACAGCATTTAAAGTACTTTGTGGCTGTGGCAAGGGAGGGAAATTTTACTCGTGCAGCTAATAAGTTATATGTCACCCAACCAACCATTAGTAAAATGGTTCGAAATATAGAGGAGGAACTAGGTGTTACTCTTTTCGATCGATCAGGAAAACAAGTTAAATTGACAGATGCCGGAGAAATCATTCTTGTTCAGGCACAGAATATTATTAAATCCTTTCAAAATTTATCCGCTGAATTAGACGATTTAATGAATTTAAAAAAGGGCTCCATTCATATTGGTTTACCACCTATGGTGGGCTCACGTTATTTTCCCAATGTGATTCAAGCCTTTCATCAGGATTACCCGAATATTTCCATTCATCTAGTAGAGGATGGGGCTGTGAAGATAGAAGAGGATGTCCAAAATGGTACGCTTGATTTAGGTGTTGTCGTCTTGCCTGTGAATCAGGAACGATTTCACTCTTTTTCCTTTGTCAATGAACGGCTCATGTTGTTAGCCCACCCTAATCATCCTCTTAGTCAAAAGGAAGTAGTACAACTAGTTGAATTAGAGAAAGAACCCTTTGTTTTCTTTCGAAGAGATTTTACTTTGCATGATCGGATTATTACAGAGTGTGTACGAGCAGGGTTCCACCCAAATATTATTTGCGAAAGCTCCCAGTGGGATTTGATTAGTGAAATGGTCGTTGCGAATCTTGGAATCGCCCTTCTCCCGGAAACGATTTGTAGACAGGTGAATGAAGATCAGGTCACGGTCATCCCGCTTATTGAACCAGTTATTCCCTGGCGCTTAGGGATTATTTGGAGAAAAGATCGCTATTTATCTTTTGCGGCAAGGGAGTGGATTCGTTATACCAAAAGGTTTATGGGGATAGAGGATTGATTTTCACTAGTTTAGTTTTTTTTGAGATGAATTCTTCTTGCAAATTGATCGCCCATTTTCCCATTGTGAATCCCAAAATGAAGGCTTATACATAGAATATAATACAAAGCGTTTTCATCAGCGGGTTCCCTACTCCTAGTTTAAAAACTTTAAATAAGGGTTTATAAAATGGAGAAATGTTAACAATGAGCTACATGAGAACTCATTGGAGGTGGTTCACGATGAATATGGAAATGGCCCTTCAAGTCATTGATAAAATGCGTCTGCCCAATGGTGCTTATATGGCCAGTCTTTCCAAAGATTACAATTATGTATGGATTCGTGATGTTGTTTATACGGTATTACCGTTTTTACATGACCGATCGGGACGTTATGAAAAAGCCTATCATGCTTTGTTCAATTTATTCAAAGACTATGAATGGAAAATTGATATTCATACAGAAAAGAAGCCAGTTTATTTATTTGAATATATTCACTCTCGGTATTCAACGGATTTAAAGGAGATCGATGTGGAGTGGGGTCACGCTCAGAATGATGCCATTGGTGCCTTTTTATGGGGAGTAGGAGAAGGAATGAAGCATGGGCGAAAGGTCATTAGGGATGAGGCAGATTTACGGATTGTGCAAAAGCTTGTTGATTATCTAGAGTGTTTACAGTATTGGCAAGCAGAAGATAACGGTATGTGGGAAGAAAACATTGAACTGCATGCTTCCAGTGTAGGTGCCTGTGTGGCAGGATTAAAAGCTGTTAAAATGTTGGTCGATGTAAAAGCAGACCTTATTCGTAAAGGAGAAGAAACATTACGCTTTTTGTTACCGCGAGAAAGTGAAACAAAAGAAGTAGATTTAGCCTTACTTTCCTTAATTTACCCGTATCGATTGGTCGACCGAAAAACAGCCCTTACCATTGTTCAGCAAGTATCGGAGCGTCTGGAGAGGGAAAGAGGTTGTATTCGATACGAACATGATCAATATTACAATGAGGGAAAAGAAGCGGAATGGTCTTTTGGATTTCCATGGCTGGGCCTATGTTACAGTGAGTTAGGGATGAGCCATAAAGTCAATGAATATGCGGAGAAAACGATCCGAAATATACCTGACAATTGGGAAGTACCCGAATTATATATTGGCGGAAAAAATGAACCCAATGGAAATACACCACTTGCTTGGTCCGTTGCCCTCTCCTATTTATTTTTAACGAGAGTACAATCTTTTCAAACGGCTATACCAAGTGGGAATTCGTAAACATTTATTAATGCAAAGATATAAAACCCTGAATCTTACAAAAGAGATTCAGGGTTATTTGTGTGCGTAAATGATCTGTTCATCAGAAGAAGCGGTAACGAATAAGCGTTAATCGAGACCAAAATTGTGAAAAGAGAGTAAAAGTGGTAACGATAAGCGCTAATTGAGACCAAAATTAGGAAAGAGAGTCAAAAGTGGTAACGATAGCTTTTATCACAGACACGCCGCATTTCCCCAATCAAATGACAAAACTAGTGATTTTTCATCGAAGGATTCGCATTTTTCGCAACGAAATAGATTATGTAGGTTCTGTTTAGAAAATACGGAATCATATTTACAAAAGAATAAAACCTAATTTTCCTGAGCTCTCCTGCGTTAAAGTGGAAGGACTTTTTCGCCATAAAAATAAATATGGAATATTTCCAGGAAAAGTTAAATAGGATAGTGGAGGTGTCAGATTGCAAGCAATGATAGGTGGTGTAGAGGAATGGCTCCCAAGTGATTACGAGCGCTATCTTTTTCATGAGGGAACGCTTTATGAATCTTATAAAATGTTGGGGGCGCATGTTGTGACCATAAATGGGGTCAAGGGTGTGCGCTTTGCCGTCTGGGCTCCCAATGCCCTATCGGTGTCCGTTGTGGGAGACTTCAACCAATGGGATGGTTCTCAGGCAGTCATGAAAAGGATCAAACATTCAGGGATATGGGGATTATTTATTCCCGGATTAAAAGAGGGGTTTCTGTACAAATACGAAATCAAGAAAACAACCAATGAAATGATACTGAAAGCTGATCCCTATGCATTTTATTCAGAAAGGAGACCGAATACGGCATCGATTATTTATCAATTGGATACATATCAGTGGAAAGATCAGAAATGGTTGGAACAAAGAAAGAAAAAAGATCATTATCATCAGCCCATGCTCGTTTATGAAATGCATTTAGGAACATGGAAAAAGAAAAAGGATGGCCGTTTTTATTCCTATCGTGAGTTGGCAGCTGAGCTGATTGAATACGTGCAGGCGCATGGGTATACCCATATCGAGTGCATGCCGCTAATGGAACATCCATATGATCGTTCATGGGGCTATCAAATTACGGGGTATTACTCGGTCACCAGTCGCTTCGGCATTCCAGAGGATTTTATGTATTTTGTTGATCAATGCCATCAAAACGGAATAGGAGTCATTATGGATTGGGTTCCTCTTCATTTTTGTAAAGATGCCCACGGACTTGGCCGTTTTGATGGAACCCCACTATATGAACCCATCCACCCTGATCAAGCGGAACGCAGAAATTGGGGGACATATAATTTTGATTTTAGTAAGCCGGAAGTAACGAGCTTTCTTATTTCGAATGCGATGTTTTGGCTGAATGTTTTTCATATAGATGGTTTCCGAATTGATGCTGTTTCGTCGATGATTTATTTGAATCATGATAATGCGGGGTCTATCCCTTTGAAAAATCATCTAGGAGGAGAAGAAAATCTTGAAGCGATTGCGTTTATAAAAAAATTAAACGAAGTTGTCTTTGAACAATACCCCGGGATTCTGATGATGGCAGAGGAGGCAACAGATTATCCGTTGGTGAGTGCTCCAACCTATGTTGGGGGTCTTGGTTTTAATTACAAATGGAATATGGGATGGACCAATGATGTCCTCCGCTATATGAAGATGGACATATCAGCGCGTCCAGCTCATCATCATCTACTAACATTTTCCTTCTTTTACGCATTCTCGGAAAACTTTGTTCTCGCTTTTTCGCATGATGAAGTGGTGCATGGTAAACGCTCATTACTGAATAAAATGCCAGGGGATTATTGGCAGAGATTCGCGCAATTACGCTTATTATTTGGGTATTTCTTTACACATCCTGGGAAAAAACTCCAATTTATGGGGAGTGAATTTGCCCAATTTGACGAATGGAAAGATTTAGAACAGCTAGACTGGAATCTGTTTGAATTTGAATATCACCAGAAGTTCTCTACGTATTTTAAGACGTTAAGCCGTTTTTATAAAAAAACAAGTTGTTTATGGCGATTAGATCATGAACAGGAAGGATTTGAATGGATTGATCCAGATGATGCTACACAAAGTGTGATCACATTTATGAGGAAGGGGAAGAAAAAGGGGGATTACTGTATTGTCCTCTGTAACTTCAGTGCGAATGTTTATGAGGACTATACGATTGGCGTGCCATCCTGTGGTAGTTATATAGAGGTCTTCAATAGTGACTTAGCGGTGTTTGGAGGCTCCAATCAGCATAATCCAAAAGCGATAAAGGTGGATCAGGACCCATATCATAACCAACGATATAGTATGAAAGTTACCGTTCCCCCACTAGGAATGATCATCTTAATGAAGCAAACAAAAAAACGACGGAGGAGTGGTTTTTATAGTGTCTAAAAAAGTGATAGCTATGTTACTTGCAGGTGGACAAGGGACTCGACTTGGAGGATTAACGAGGGAAATCGCAAAACCTGCTGTTCCCTTCGGTGGAAAATACCGTATTATTGATTTCACTTTAAGTAACTGTACACATTCTGGCATTGATACGGTTGGGGTGTTAACACAGTATCAGCCCCATGTCTTGAACCATTATGTTGGCGAGGGAAGTGCGTGGGATTTAGATTGCCGCTCTGGAGGTGTCTCTGTTCTTCCTCCCTATAAAGGCCAAGATGGCGATCATTGGTATAAAGGGACGGTCAATGCAGTCTTCCATAATTCTCATTTTATTGATCAATATGATCCTGAGTATGTCCTTGTCATATCTGGCGACCATATTTACAAAATGGATTACAACAAGCTCCTTCAAGCTCATATAAAAAAGGGAGCTGATGCATCGATCGCGGTCATCCAAGTACCTTGGAACGAAGCTCATCGCTTTGGCATTATGAACCTAGACCAAACTGATAGAATTATTGAATTTGAAGAAAAACCATCCTTTCCGCAGAGCAATCTCGCGTCTATGGGGGTTTATTTATTTAACTGGGGATGGCTAAAACATTATTTAACTGAGGATCATCGGAATCAGACATCATCAAATGATTTTGGAAAAGACATTATCCCGAAAATGCTTGCGGATCAAAGAAAACTATATGCCTATCGTTTTAACGGTTATTGGAAAGACGTAGGGACGGTCCAAAGCTTATGGGAAGCCAATATGGACTTTCTCGATGATGATACTGGATTCGAATTAGATGATCCTAACTGGCGCATCTATGCAGGGAATGCGAATCATCCCCCTCAATATATTGCTCAGGGAGCGAAAGTAAGCCAGTCCCTTATTAATGAGGGATCGATTATATACGGAACGGTTGAGCACTCGGTCGTATCGTACAATGCTTATATTGGAGCGGGTTCCTTGATTAAGGACTCCGTGATTATGCCAAATGTAAGAATTGGGAAAAACGTGAAGATCGAGCGAGCCATTATTGGAAAAGGGGCAGTGATTGAAGATGGAGCTGTCATTGGGCCCGAAAATCAGTCGCAGGAAATTACTCTTTTTGGGAGCTGCCAAATGGTTTCAGCAAAAGTTCAAAACGTGTGATATAAGGAAAGGGAGTTGGAGATGAACGTTTTAGGGGTTATTAATTTAATAAATGAAAAGCCATTTTTAAAGGAATTAACAGAACAGCGCAGTTTGGCTTCGGTTCCATTCGCTGGTCGCTATCGGTTGATTGACTTTACTTTGTCCAATTTTACGCATGCAGGGATCAAGCAGGTGGCTGTTTTTACGAATGGAAAATTCCGTTCAATTATGGATCATCTGGGCTCGGGAAAAGAGTGGGATTTAGACAGGCATAATGGTGGCTTGTTTTTGCTGCCTCCCGTTCATCCAGATCAAAAGTCAAACGGAGATATTCCGGCTTTCTATGATTACCTTGAAATGTTCCGTCGTTCGCCGGCAGAAGTCATTGTTCTTTCGCCGGGTTATCATGTTGGTAAAATCGATTATCAGGACGCGATTCTACATCATGAAAACAGCCAAGCAGATATAACGGTCCTATACAAACATTATGACGGGGACTCGATTCGAAAACCAATCTATCATAAATGCCGATTACGGGAGGACGGGAGTCTGGCGGATATTGAGATGTATTCAGTTCCGCGTAGCGGGGACCCGATTTGTTTGGAAACCTATATCCTGAAAAAGTCATTATTTATCGAAATGATTGAGTTATGCTATCAAAATAATGAACATGATTTCCTAAAGTATGGCATTAAGGCTAATCTTGATCAGCTTCATGTCCAAGGGTACTCCTTTCAAGGTCATATGCCCTTTATTCACTCAATGGAAAGCTATTATGAAAGCAATATGGCATTTTTAAATCCAGACGTCATCCGCTCTTATTTTTATGAACAATGGAATATATTCACAAAAGTCAAACATGAGGCACCTGTTAAATATTCTGCGACATCCAATGTATCCAATTCCTTTATTGCCAATGGCTGTGAAATTGAAGGAACAGTAGAAAATAGCGTGCTTTTTCGCGGAGTGGCCGTGAAGAAAGGAGCGATTGTCCGGAATAGTATTATTATGCAAAAGGGGGCAATTGAAGAAGGTGCTTATGTAGAAAATATTATTGCGGATAAACACGCAAAAATTAGTGAGAACAAAGCTTTGGTTGGGGAAGTAGAGCCAAAGGTAATTAAAAAGGCAGAAATCGTTTAATGGAGGACGTTTATGAATGTATTATTCGCGGCTTCAGAATGTGTGCCATTTATAAAAACAGGCGGACTTGGTGATGTCATTGGGGCATTACCAAAGGCTTTGCGAGATCAAGAAGTGAATGTGAGTGTGATTTTACCCAAATATGAGGATCTACCCTTTGAATATAAACAGCAGATGGAATTTATAACAAGCATCGAAGTACCTGTTGGCTGGCGATCACAATATTGTGGGATTGAGCGGATGACCATTGAAGGGATTCACTACTATTTTTTAGATAATGAATACTATTTTAAACGGCATGGCAGCTACGGATTTTTCGATGATGGGGAACGTTTTGCCTTTTATTCCAGAGCGGTATTAGAGGCCTTGCCTCATTTAGAGGATGAAACAGATATTATCCATTGTCACGATTGGCAAGCAGGTCCTATTAGTGTTTTATTAAAGGCCCACTACCATCATCACCCGTTTTATCGGCACATTCGCACGATTTTCACGATACATAATTTACGTTATCAAGGAGTGTATCCAAAGTCGGTTTTAGCCAATTTATTGGATTTAAGTGAATTGTATTTTCATATGGATGGTCTAGAATTTTATGGGAATGTCAGTTATTTAAAGGCTGGATTGGCTTATTCAGATCTTGTCACGACCGTGAGTCCGACTTATGCTCAGGAAATTCAAGATCCCTATTATGGTGAACAGCTTGATGGTTTTTTACGAAAAAGAAAGGATGAACTGAAAGGGATCCTAAATGGGATCGACGCAGATCTTTATAATCCAGTGACAGACCCGTTTATTGATGAAAATTATGAAGAAATAAAAGGAAAATGGGAAAATAAGGAAAGGTTGCAAGAATATCTAGGTTTATCTGTAGATCAGGAAATTCCGGTTATTTCCATGGTCACCCGCTTGGTCGAGCAAAAAGGCTTGGATCTTGTCCTCCACGTCTTTCATGAAATCATGAACATCGGCGTTCAGTTTGTCTTGCTCGGAACAGGAGAAGAGAAATATGAACAGGCCTTTAGGGAATTAGCCGCACAGTACCCAGAAAAGGTTTCCTTTCAAAATCATTTTGATGAGGGGTTAGCGCGGAGAATTTATGCTAGTTCTGATCTCTTCCTGATGCCCTCACAATTTGAACCTTGTGGGATCGGTCAACTTTTAGCCTTACGCTATGGCACCTTGCCGATTGTCCGGGAAACAGGAGGCTTGCGTGACTCTGTCATGCCGTACAATGAATTTACGAATGAGGGGTATGGCTTTTCATTTACGAATTATAATGCCCATGACATGCTCTATACGATTGAAAGAGCCATTTGGCTATATCGCTTTCAGCCTAAAAGATGGGGAATGTTAGTGGAAAGGGCCATGAAGCTTGATTTTAGTTGGAATGCTTCGGCTGTGGAGTATCGGGAAATATATGAGAG
This sequence comes from Lederbergia ruris, assembly GCF_018332955.1. NCBI lineage: Bacteria > Bacillati > Bacillota > Bacilli > Caryophanales > Bacillaceae > Lederbergia > Lederbergia ruris. The sequence continues at coordinate 23,672 of NZ_BORB01000004.1, read as the reverse complement.
ATTGTTATCTCATCAAGGGGTTCCGGTGGGATAATAGATCAATGCAAAAAAGACCGAGTAAGATATGCTTCCTTTACTCGGTCCTTATTATTAACTTGTATAATTATCAAAATACCCTTGGATAAAGACGATCGGTGTGCCTTTATCACCGCTTCCTGATGTTAAGTCAGAGAGAGAACCAATCAAATCGGTTAATTTTCTTGGTGTTGTTCCTTGAGCTTCCATCGCACCAATAAGGTCTTCACCTTTATTATCAATAAATTCGTTGATTGCTTGCTGGAGTTCTTCCCCTCTTAAATCGGCGAAGTTGTTATCCGCTAAATACTTTAATTTTACTTCATTTGGCGTTCCTTCAAGTCCCTTTGTGTAGGCTGGAGATACGACTGGATCGGCAAGTTCCCATATTTTCCCGACAGGATCTTTAAAAGCTCCATCCCCGTATACCATTACTTCTACTGTTTTACCGGTCTTCTCTTTTAGCGTCTGTTGGATCTGGTCGACAATTGGTTGACAATCCCGCGGGAAAAGTTTCACCTTGTCCTCTGTTGATTTATTTGAACCTAGAAGACCATAAACATCGTTAAAGCCACTACCATCAACAGATTTCGAAAGGATATTGTCTAGGCTGTAAACTTTTTCTCCGCCATTTGCTTTCAAAATTCTTTTCGTTCTTTCTCTTGTATGAATATCACATGTGAGAACATTTTTTGTATAGTTTAAAATGGTCTTTGGATTGTTGGAGAATATCACTTCACAGGAAGTGCCACAGTCCTCAATCAGAGACTTATAATACTCAATATAATCGACCCCTGTAAAGGTATGCTTGATAAAGCCAAAATGGTTACGGAATTGTTCCTCCGTTAACACATCTGTCCATGGATTCACACCCTTTTCATCAAGCAGATCGATATCCACTAGATGGTTTCCCACCTCGTCAGAAGGATAACTTAGCATTAAAATAATCTTTTTCGCGCCTTTCGCAATACCGCGCAAACAATTGGCAAAACGATTTCGACTTAAAATCGGGAAGATGACGCCAATCGGTTCATCACCGAATTTTGCCTGAACATCTTTTGCAATATGATCGACTGTTGCATAATTCCCTTGAGCTCGGGCAATGATTGATTCTGTGATGGAAACAATGTCTTTATCTTGAATTTGAAAGCCTTCAACCTCAGCAGCCTTTAATACACTATCGACAACAATGTCTTCAATTTGATCCCCTTGATTAATGATCGGGCAACGAAGACCTCTGGCTATTGTTCCAACAACTCTTTCCAATATGACCGCTCCTTAAAATAAAAGTTAATAATCATACTTTCTACTTGTAATATACAATAATACAATGATATAAGTAAAATTAATATATGGAATGACGGTTATAAGGGGTGGTTATATGATAAGTAAATTAGATCTATATAAAGTGTTTTGTCAGGTAGGGAAAGATAAGAGCTTTTCCAAGGCAGCAAAGGAATTGTATATGACACAACCAGCTGTTAGTCAAGCCATGAAGCAGCTGGAAAGTGAATTAGAAATCCGCTTATTTAATCGTACACCGAAAGGAGTATCTTTCACAAAGGAGGGAAGTATTCTCTTTGAGTATGTCCAATCGGCGATCAATCTAATTGAAACAGGCGAGGAAAAAATAATCGAATTTAAAAATCTGACAACAGGTGAATTAAAGATTGGGGTAGGAGATACGATTTCTCGACACTTTCTGCTTCCTTATTTAGAGACCTTCCATAATCGCTATCCCAATATTAGCTTTAAAATCGTCAATGGGACGACCTTGGAAATGTGTTCTCTTTTAAAATCAGGTGGGGTCGATGTCGCCATTTGTAATTTCCCGATTGAGGATCCGAGCTTAGAGCAAATCCCGTGTATGGATATTCATGATATCTTTGTATGTGGGCAGGAGTATAAAAAGCATGTAATGGGGCCAGTTAACTTAGAGGAAATCGTAAAATATCCCCTAATCTTATTGGAACCTAAATCAAATTCTAGGAAATATATGGAGGATTATTTACGATCAAAAGGAATCCAAGTTGAACCCGAATTTGAATTAGGCTCCCATGATCTATTATTAGAATTTGCCAAAATAAACCTAGGAATCGCCTGTGTTACAAAGGAATTTTCCATGGATTATCTAGATAGTGGCTTATTATATGAAATTGAATTATCCGAGAGCATTCCAAAAAGAAGTGTCGGCGTCTGCTTTTTAAAAAGTGTGCCGTTGTCACCAGCTTCGACGAAGTTTGTGGAAGTGATCGAGGGGAAATGAATGCTCTTATACCTAATTTCTCACCGTAGGACTTGTAATCCAGTCCGTTAAATGCCCGTAAATAAGGAAAAGTCATGGGAATGGTCATATAGGGGAGTTTATAATGCCTGAAAAAGCTAAGGAATCATTGGAACGGTCATATAAAAGCATTCATAGACCTCAAAAATGTTGGAAAGTAGCAAAACATAGATCCAAAGCGTGTTTGGGTCTACGAAATCACGGAGGAGATGCCAAAACGTAGATCCAAAGGGGGTTTGGGTGTACGAAATCATGAAGGAGATGCCAAAACGTAGATCCAAAGTGTGTTTGGGTATACGAAATCACAGAGGAGATGCGAAAACATAGATCCAAAGTGTGTTTGGGTGTACGAAATCACAGAGGAGATACTAAAACATAGATCCAAAGCGTGTTTGGGTGTACGAAATCACGGTGGAGATGCGAAAACGTAGATCCAAAGCGTGTTTGGGTGCACGAAATCATGGAGGAGATGCGAAAACATAGATCCAAAGCGTGTTTGGGTGTACGAAATCACGGAGGAGATACGAAAATGTATATCCAATGGGGGTTTGGGTGTACGAAATTATGAAGGAGATGCGAAAACGTAGATCCAAAGTGTGTTTGGGTGTACGAAATCATGAAGGAGATGCCAAAACGTAGATCCAAAGTGTGTTTGGGTGTACGAAATCACGGAGGAGATACTAAAACGTAGATCCAAAGCGAGTTTGGGTGTACGAAATCATGGAGGAGATGCGAAAACGTAGATCCAAAGCGTGTTTGGGTGTACGAAATCACGGGGGAGATGCGAAAACGTAGATCCAAAGTGTGTTTGGGTGTACGAAATCACGGAGAAGATGCGAAAACGTAGATCCAAAGGGGGATTGGGTGTACGAAATCATGGTGGAGATGCGAAAACATAGATCCAAAGCGTGTTTGGGTGTACGAAATCACGGAACAAATACCAAAACATAGATCCAAAACATGTTTGGGTACACGATATCTTGGAAAGTATTAAAACGGTCATATAGAAGCATTCATAAAACCCAAGATGGATGGAAATTTTTCTATATCCTCTTTTATCTGATCGCGAAGAGCTGTACATGAGCTAGAAATCCATGAAAATTTCCTTGGTTCAATCCGTCCATAATCCCTTTTTGTATAAATGAACATAAATTGCCATTTGATGTAAATACATTTATAATTTCCTCTTCTACCACAATCCGTTATAATAAGAAAGTATGAAAAAATGCATACCCTAACTTTTATAATCGTAATGTAATGCTTAAAAATATAAATAGAACTTGGACGAGCTAGCGCCTATTTTGGGGGCGTTTGTTCTTTTCCGAAGAGGAGGGACCCCTGAGTTGAAGGATATTATGGGAGAAACTTGGGAAGTAGAGATTCGTCAATTAGATGGAAAAGGGTCGGGACAAGCAGTCGTTTGGCGAGAAAATGAACATGGGAATAAGAAGAAATTAAAATTAACCATCCCTCGTACGCTGCCAGGTGAAAAGGTGCGGGTGACCGTGGATCAACCCCATCGCAGGAGAAGGAAGGCCATTCCGGATGAAATTATCCAAGTTCATCCGGAAAGAATCGAACCAGCTTGTCCCCATTTTGACCGCTGTGGAGGTTGTGTTTGGCAGCATTGGCAATATACGGGTCAATTGACACAAAAAACCAATAATGTGAAACAGGCATTGGAAGCACAAGGGTTTGATCCAAGTTTAGTGAGAGATGCAATTGGGATGGAGGAGCCTTGGCGTTATCGCAATAAAATGGAGTTTACCTTTTCTCCCGACGGGGACTTGGGATTACATGAACAGGGTAATTTCCGTAAAATCATTTCTTTAGAAACGTGTTTAATTGCAGGGAAAGAAATGGTTGAAGCAACGATGGAAGTGGCAGAATGGGCCAAGGAACATCAATTAAAAGGCTATGATAAAGATGCTCATGAAGGGTTATTACGTCATTTGATGGTGCGACAATCTTATGCAACAGGAGAAATGATGCTGGCCCTTTTCGCAACGGAAGATCCTTTTTTACACTTAGAACAAGCGGTAAAGGATTTAGTTGCACGTATTGAGCAAAAATTTCCTCAAGTGAAGAGTCTCCTATGGATGGAGAATACAGATTGGGCAGATCGGACACAATCGGAAAAAACGCATATCTTAACTGGCCGTGATTTTATCTATGATGAAATGCTCGGATATCGCTACCGTCTTTGGTTTGATACTTTCTTCCAAACGAATCCGATCCAAGCACAAAAATTGGTGGAATTGGCTTTAGAGATGGGGCAACCGAAACCAACAGAGAAAATGATTGATTTATTCTGTGGGGTAGGTACCTTTTCTTTACCTTTTGCAAGTCGAGTTGAAAAACTGGCAGGGATTGAAATTGTGGAAACGTCGATCCAATCAGCGAAACGAAATGCAGAAGATAATGGTATATCTAACACATACTTTCTAGCCAAGGATGCTCGAAAGGGAATTGATCAAGTATTGGAGAGTTTCGGTAGACCTGAATTATTGTTACTAGACCCGCCACGTTCAGGAGCTGGTGGAAAAGTCATGCGCCGTATTGGCCGTTCTCAGCCGGAAAGAATCGTCTATGTATCTTGTAATCCTGATACATTCGCAACAGACATAAAAGAGCTCGTGCCATTCGGCTATAAATTAGAAACCGTCCAACCTGTGGACTTATTCCCGCAGACTTATCATGTGGAGTGCTGTGCGTTGCTGACGTATACGGGTGTCTAATTAAATAAACCTTTTGAACAAATTTGTTTTTACAGTTTAGCTTAATCTCACCCCGGGAAGAGGAACCCGGGGTTTTTAGTCTACATTTTTTCTAGCAGAGGTCTCACTATTTTCTACTTTTTATTTGTACTTTTATTCATTCAAATATCTTTAAAGATCCGAATTTGTTAAAGTGTATATAGGCAAATTATTAGAATTGATCAATAAAAAAATAACAAAGAGGCTTAGAGATTGTACAGCAATAAAAAAATAATGGTGGGTGAACTGTCAATGAAAGCAGCCGTATTAACGAACAAATTGGAACTGGAAGTCAAGGAACTTTCCATTCCTTCTCCACTAGAAGACGAAATTATTGTAAAAGTAAAGGCGTGTGGCATTTGCGGAACGGACCAGCATATTTATCATGGTCAACCAGGATCTGCGGCGGTAGAGTATCCCATTGTTTTAGGCCATGAATTGGCTGGCGAAGTTGTCGAAGTTGGAGAACGGGTGACAAAATTTAAACGAGGAGATCGTGTATCGATCGATCCGAATATCTATTGTGGAGAATGTATGTATTGTCAAAGAAATCGCCAACATCTCTGTGAAAATTTGCAAGCAGTTGGAGTTACAAGGGATGGAGGCATGGGAGAATACTGTGCGGTTCCATCTGCGAATTGTTATCCTATTTCAGATGAAATGTCCTTTGAAGAAGGAGCCATGATTGAGCCGCTTGGATGCGTATTACATGGCTTTTCGCAAATAAATATTCAGCCGGGCACTTCTGTCTTAGTTGTCGGAGGCGGATATATCGGCTTAATGATGCTGCAAATGGCAAAAGTTTATGGCGCATTTCCCATTATCGTTAGCGAACCTGATCAAACAAAGCATAAACTTGCCCTTCAGTTAGGGGCAGACGAAGCCGTCACTCCAGAACAGCTTGATCAAAATACAGAAGGCTTTGAGATTGTGATTGAATGTGTAGGTAGAAAGGAAAGCATGGAACAGGCGGTGAAAATGGCGAAAAAGGGTGGGGAAATATTATTATTTGGTGTATCTGCACCAGACACGAAAATGGAAATACATCCTTTTGATATTTTCTCAAAGGAACTAAGCATCAAAGGCTCTTTTATCAATCCATATACGCATGAGCAAGCGATCGCATTAGTTGAAAAAGGGAAAATACAAATCAAACCATTACTAAGCCATTACTTCAAACTGGAAGAGTTACCTAGTGTAATGAGAGATTATCGTCAGAAGAATGTGATTAAGGGAATTATTCAATATTCATAATAATGGGCAAAAGGGATGTCCTTTTCAATTGTTTATTGGGGAAAGAGCTATAAGGCTCTTTCCCCAATGTGGACCTGGACTGGAGAGCGAATCATTCTAACGGACTTGATAAGCTATTTCACTTATTCTATTGCGTTATTGATGAAATAGTAAACGATTATTGTAGACGGTGACGAAACATGATGAAGAGGTATGCTTACTAGGTTTTATATAGGAAGGGGAAACATTTTGATTTTTATTGGGTTGTTTTTTATCTTTATAGCTGGTCTCCTTATTTTTATAAAGTTGAAGTGTATGATCACAGGGAAACCAGTAGAAGGGGAAATTGTTGGCTATGTTCGGGGTGCAAAGGGAGCTTATGGATTTGTTGGGTACAATTATCGAATTAGATTAGAGTATAAGGGAGAGGTTTATTATGTTACTGCTTTGGAGGGAGTGACGACGATGAGTGAGAATATTCCCAAGAAAAATCTGGGGATGTATTGCTGCGTCTACTTTAATCCTAAAGCACCTAAAAAAACAGTAGCGATCAAGGGATTTCATCGGGTGGAATGGCTGGCGACCCTTTTGCTTTTAATTGGTTTACTGTCTATTATACTCGAATGGATCTTAATGATTTAAAAGAAATAAGTCCAAAGCTTTCTCAACCTGAAATAAGCAGCTCACATGTGCATTTAAGTTCTGTTCTTTCAGGCTAAGAAAGGTACTTGCTTGTTTCGGAATATGATGGAATAATCCCTGATGTTCATGGACATTTGATTTTCATTCCCAACATCCCTAATAACTTTCTGCTATCGAGAAATACGCCCCTAATTGCTCCATATGATGCTGATCGTGGGGAATAAAACCGATTAGATAGTAATAAGCAGAAAATGGATTCCCATCCCCATCTTTGTGCTCTTTTGCAAAATCTTCTTCAGAAATGGAGTCGAGTTGACGAAGAAGTTCATTACGATACTGAATGGCTGCGTCAATGATTTCCTGTTGGCCTTGTTCCTTTGCATAATCAACCGCTTTCCTGTTGAATTCATCGAAATCAAGATGTTTCGCTGTCAAAGGCTGATGATTTGTTATTTTTTGAATAGCCTCTTCCAGAAAATACTTATCCCAAAGCATCATATGGGCAATCACATCCCGTACCGTCCATTTTCCTTCCGCAATCGGGCTATTCCATTTTTCCTCATCTAACTCTTTTAATGATTGGACAAACGGGATAAATTCAGAAAATTCAGCGATCAATTCCTTTTTATTCTGCATGCATTCTCCCCCTAATTTAGAGTCGTACTTTATATGACATTCGCCTTTCTTTCCTTATATCCCTCTATTTATTAAAAAAGGTGTGTATGGAAAAGGCCCTTTTCAAATTGCTTGATAGGCATAATGATAGGAGTCCTTGTATGATTCCGGTTCGTCCAAGGCCCCATGTGATTAAAAGATGATAGATAAAGCAATTGAGAAAATGTCCAAAGTTATTGACATGTATTTCAGCATTGCTTTAAAATAAAAATGTCTTATCTTTTTGACATAGGGGATGCGTATGAAGAATAAAATAAAAACAATCCGCAAAAAAATGGGGATGACCCAACAGCAACTTGCAAGCGAATGTGGGGTAGCGAGGCAAACGATCAATTGTATTGAGAATGATAAATATGACCCGACATTAGAATTGGCATTTAAGTTATCCAAAATTTTACAAGTAAAGGTAGATGATTTGTTTACTTATGAGTAAATTTCATGCGCATTATACACTTACAATGAAGGACATTATCAGGGAAGGCAATCCGATCTTACATCGACCGACTGAGCAGGTAAAAATCCCGCCTTCACAAGAAGACCAAGAGACGCTTATTTGTATGATGAATTTTTTAAAAAATAGCCAGGACCCTGTTTTAGCGAATAAGTATCAATTACGTGCTGGTGTCGGGTTATCAGCTAATCAAATTGGTTTAAATAAACGAATGTTTGTCGCCTATTTAATGGATGAGAAGGGGCAAGAGCATGAGTACACGCTGATAAACCCAAAGATTATTAGCCATTCGGTATCAACGATTTATTTACCACAAGGGGAAGGCTGTCTCTCCGTTGATCGTACCATAAAAGGCTTAGTTCCAAGGTATGAGCGGATTAAAGTGAAGGGATATAACCTATCAGGAGAAGAGGTTGTATTAAAACTTAGTGGGTATCCATCAATCGTGGTTCAACATGAAATCGATCATTTAAACGGCATTATGTTTTATGATCGAATCAATCCGAAAAATCCTTTTCAAGTTCCTGAAAACAGTAAAGGTATATATTTTTAACGATTTTTCTTTAAAAATGAAATCGGAAATATTCCATACGTGGATGGTGGATCGATACGGTTAGCCTTAATCTCGATGATAAACAGTAAGTCTATATTGTTTTCCCCATTGGTAAAGGGTTCGCAAATGAGGAACAATATTATCTAACTTATCAAGCTTATGGTGACACGATCTACGCCTGGGAATTAAAGAAATAATGGAAAAAAGATGCTCTTGCAAGGGCATCTTTTTCTAAGATTTGGCTTTGAAAGAAAGTCGGGTTCCAATAAGCAGGAAGATTACCCCTGTTAAACTAGTCACGAAAGGGTACAGAATGGGAAACAGCAAATTAGGAATCCCTGTGGAAATATCGGAATAATACCCCATTGCCATTAAACTTGTGCCAGAGAAATTAACGAGTCTCACATCTAAAGGGGATCTATTTCTTTGTTCATAATTGAGCTGTTCTTCCTCCACTGTATTGTCCGAATGGACTGTAATAATTTTCCACTTTCTATCGTCCATCTGATCATCGTTTGTCAGGCGTTGAATGATTTTAAGCTGCTTTTCTCCAGTCAATTTATCTTGAATTGATAAAATATCTAGCCAAGAAAAATAGCGACTCCCTCTATCGCGATTAGAAAGCCAAATTTCTTCTGGGGTTGTGATTTCCTCGTTATGGAGGAAGATATGAATTTTTACGATATCCCCAGGAGGTACATTTTCATCGCGATCCCAGGGAGTTAGTGGCGCTTTTAGTCCTGTCTTTTCCTCCACTATTTTTATTGTTTGATCACCAATTGTTAATTTCTTTGTGTTAATAACATCTTCAAAACCAAACTCATCGATATAAGCATGATGGATGTCATATTGCATAGAGAGTTTCGTATCGATCATAAACTCACGTAAAATCAAAAACAGCGGGTAGACAGAAATAGCTATGAGAAAAATGGCGGTTCCCCATATGAGCGTTTTCTTTATCATTTTGGCCCCTCTTTTATATTGAGTATGTGAATAAGTTAACATGATATTTACAAAATGTACATAGTTTAATGGTAGGATGTCAGTGCTGTCATAGTCTACTCATAGAATGTGAAGGCGTTTATTTCTATTGTAATTTTTAATATTTCCTTTCTTTTACCGATAATTGAATTGAAAACATAAGATTGGGGACTGACAGCATGAAAAACATTACAATATTGGCTCTCCTATTATTATTAGTTGGATGCAGTCAACAAGGAACAGCAGATCAGAAGGAAACTGTTTCGGAGAAGGAAAAGGTTGGTACGGTGAATGAGGATAGGGTGAAGGAAGTGGTGAAAGAAACGGCAACGAAAGGGGAGAAAGAAAGCGAGACAGAGAAACCACTTCCTGACTTAAGTCAATATGAAACAGTTAAGCTTGAAAAGAAGGAAGAGAGCTTTGAAATTGAAATAGAATATCCCTCTTTTGGGTATGAGCCAATAGACAAGCTTCTTGCGGGAGAAATGCAACCCCAGTTTGAAAATAGCCAAGAAGCTGCGAAAGAGATCATAGAAGATCCAGCATACGAAGAAGAAGGCTTAGGAACAAAAATTAAATATTCCTATAACGTATCATTTAATGCACCAGTGGTCACTGATGACTTTGTCTCTATATATTTTGATGTATACATCTATATGGGGGGCGTGCATGGGATGGAACAGAGCTATGCCTTTAATTATGATCTAAAGAACAATCGGTTAATGAACCTTGAAGATGTATTAAGTGAAAGAGGTACGACTCTACAAAATGTCTCTAAATTAGTAGCGGAAGAACTAATTAATAGTGATCTGTTTGCGGAGTATCGTCCCGACCCTGTCACATTTACATATAAGGAAGATGTGAAAAAAGAAACAGAACCAACGACTACAAACTATTATGCTTTTTCTTTAACAGAAGACGCCATTATTCTGTATAAGCAATTTTACAGTCTCTTCCCCAATTCTGCGGGTGTTGTGGGAGTAGCGGTAAGTTGGGATAAAATTGATGCTGCAACAGAAGAAAAAAAGAATGATATTGTCTATCAAAACGATGATCACCATTTCGCTCTTCGTCTTCCTGCATCTTGGGAAGGAAAGTATGTTGTCAAAGAAGGAGATTGGAATGTTGCAGCAGAAATGAGTTATGATTTTCAATTCATGCATAACGGAAAAGAAATCTGCAATATTTTTAGCATTAGTGTGATAAATACCGAATCGGCAGACGATACTGGTCCTATGAACTTGATTGCCAACCATAATGGGAAATCATATGTGTGGAACTCGATTATGGAGATGCCACCCGAATTATTGGAAGGCGGCGAATTACAAGAACTTGAAGAGGAATTCGCGCGTATGGTCAATGAAGAAGTCCCTGAGATCATGGAGACTTTTACATTTGAATAAAAGATAGAAAGCCATCACGGTTCTCTCATAGATTGGAAAAGGCTTTTAGCGAAACTTGTTAACCATCGGATAGACAATTTTGGAAATGACCATTCGACATGGTAAACTCAAGACATAGCGAATGATGTGGGAGAAGGGGAGTTTTATTATGGAGACGACAAAAAAAGGTAGGTCATTTAAACTTATTGCACTTGATTTGGATGGAACATTATTAAATCGGCATCATGAAATTTCGAATGAAAATCGAAAGGCGATTGCGGAAGCAGTAGAAAAGGGCGTACAGGTGGTTATCAGCACAGGGCGTCACGTTAAATCTTGTAAAAACTATGCGGATTCTTTGCAGCTTTCTTCCTATCTAGTGGCTGTTAATGGCGGAGAAATTTGGGATCCCTCTGGAAACCTGATTGAAAGAAACCCGCTTCAGCAAGATTTTGTCCAGACAATGTGGGAGTTATGTCATCAACATGGTACTCGTTTTTGGGCGATGACTCCTGATTCAGAGTTTCGCGAAGGTTTTCCAAACGAAATTACTAAACGCGAATGGCTCAAATTTGGATTTGATTTAGATGATCAGGAAATAAGAGAAACGATTTTAACAGAGCTGAGAAAAAATAAACAAATAGAAATTAGCAATTCAAGCCCACTTAATATTGAGGTGAATGCCCTCGGAATAAACAAAGCAAATGCGTTAAAAAAGGTGTGCGATCGCATCGGAATTTCGATGGATCAAGTGCTTGCTGTCGGCGATAGCTTAAATGACTTAGCGATGATTCAAGAGGCTGGTTGTGGTGTCGCCATGGGCAATGCCCAAGATTTAGTAAAAGAATCAGCTGACTGGATAACAGACACGAATGAAGCAGACGGAGTCGCAAAAGCCATTCGCTATTGGGTTTTGAATGAGAAGATGGTATAAATGGGATCTGGATTAGCTAATGGAGCAGAAATAGGAAATATTTGTCTTCGGTTTTTTAAAGTACTCTTAATAAAAAAAACGCCAAAACGGCGTTTTTTTTATTGAACTGACGGTTCCTAAGTATCAATATAAAAGTGCACACTCGTCTTAACCGCTAGGAAACTTGTGCGATGCGTTGCTATGCAAAAACCCCTGTCTTTTTTCTTAATGGTCTATAAAAATATTCCCATTTCATCTTGATGACTCTGCTAAAATATACTTTTCAACCAGTCTTTGATTGGTTTTATCCACTCTCGATAAATCCAGCGGATCGGGATCAAGATGAAGGTTCTCCAAAACCAGCGAATCGGATAAAAAATGAGGTATAGCCATAACCACTTCGTAACAATTTTACAATAATGGAGGACAGGGAGCATAATCTCCTTATAAAACCAGCAAAACACATACTTCCATAAGAGATAAATAGGAAAATAAAAGACATAGTATAAAAACGGATATAAAATCTTAAACCATAAAATCCGCAAGAAAGGAACAAGCACTTTTTCCCAGATGAATTGAAAAATAGGAAGAAGAAAAGAGCGCCACAACCAGTTGAAAGGAATGAGGATGACATAGTGCCAAATCGGGCGAAAAATGGTTCTCCAAAGGAATTGGAGAACAGGTTGTAGGATTTGAGCCCATATCCATAACAAGGGTGTAGCAATGACATAGATCCATAGAAATTTGGCAATTTGAAAGATCAAATGAAAAGGGAAGTAGAGAATAAATACTATTCCCCGCAATATGGATTTTAATGGTGAGTCCGATTCTCGCAAACAATCCACGTCCTTTCTGAAATGTTGGTGTGGTTACCTATATTTTACTAGAGGGGACGATTTTTTTGTATGGATATTGATATAAAAAAAGAAAAGGGCTGTCACAGAAAAAATCATTCGCTGATAGCCTCGTTTTTTTGATTGTTTATGATTGAATTTGATTGAATTTGAATGAAGTATCGTTTACAATGATACTAGTACTTATAGGAGGTCATATTCATTTGCTAGAGTCGGAACGTCATCAAATCATCCTTAATCTTTTAAAAGTAAAAAAGACGGTTAAACTTCAAGAGCTTGTTGAGTTAACAAATTCATCTGAGTCTACGGTTCGTCGGGATTTAACCTTGTTAGAGCAAAAAAAGTTTTTAAAACGAGTTCACGGTGGCGCCTCCCAACTACAAGGAAAACTATTTGAGTCAAGCATAACTGAAAAATCAACCAAAAATGTTCACGATAAACAGCTAATTGCTCGATTTGCTGCATCGCTTGTCGAGGAAGGCGATAGTATTTATTTAGATGCAGGTTCAACTATTTTCGAACTCATTCCCTTTTTACCAGTAAATATTGTAGTGGTAACGAATGGTTTAAACCATATACCGGCTCTTTTAAACAGGGGCATTAAGTCCTTTCTTATCGGTGGTTTTTGTAAACCAAAAACAAATGCTTTAATTGGCCGAGGAGCTATGGAAGGTTTGAGACAATATCGCTTTGATAAATGCTTCATGGGTACAAATGGGATTCATTCGGAATATGGCTTTACAACGCCAGATCAAGAGGAAGCTATGATTAAACAGCAAGCGATTTCACTAAGCCGAGAAGCTTTTGTTTTGGCAGATGCCTCTAAATTCTCTGAAATCTTTTTTTCGAAAATTACGGATCTCTCTGAAGCCACCATTATTACAACTTGTTTAGAGGAAGATCTAGAAAGAAAAATTACGCGTATCACAAAATTGAAGGTGGTTACGGAATGATTTACACGGTTACGTTAAACCCCTCTCTTGACTATATTGTTGAGATGGACGATATCACGTTAGGGGCATTAAATCGATCGAAAAATGAAGCTATTTTTCCAGGTGGAAAAGGAATAAATGTTTCCCAAGTATTAAAAACGTTTGAAACACCGAATCAAGCACTAGGCTTTGTCGGAGGGTTTACTGGAGATTATATTGAAACATTCTTACACAGCTTGGATATTCAAACCGATTTTATCCGCGTGAATGAACAAACACGGATTAATGTCAAAGTGAAAACTGAACAGGAAACAGAAATCAATGCTAAGGGACCTACAATCACTACTGAAAACTATTTGGCCTTGAAAGATAAAATACGCGAATTAACGCATGAAGATACGCTTATTTTAGCTGGAAGCATTCCCTCTTCTTTGTCTACTACAACGTATGAGGAGTTAGCGAGCATCTGCCGAAAGACTGGGGCGCAATTCGTTGTGGATGCGGAAGGGGACTTATTAAAGAATGTGCTTCCTCATAAACCATTTTTAATTAAACCAAATCACCATGAGCTTGGAGATTTATTTAAAGTTACGATTACGAATTGTGAAGAAGTAATTCCTTATGGGAAAGAACTGTTAAACATGGGAGCTGAAAATGTCATTGTCTCACTAGCCGGTGAGGGTGCTGTTTTTATGAACCAAGATCAGGTCTACGTGTCAACAGTTCCTAAAGGTGTTGTTAAAGGTTCAGTAGGAGCTGGAGATTCTATGGTAGCTGGATTTATGGCTATGTACGAAAAGACCCATTCCTTTGAGGAAGCTTTTCGCTATGGTGTAGCCGCAGGCAGCGCTACAGCCTTTTCGACTGGGCTTTGCACCCGAGAAAAGATTGAGAGTTTATTGCCAGAAGTAAGAATAGAAAAATTCTAGTATAGGAGAATAAGCATGAAAATAACAGAACTGTTAACCAAGAACACGATTCATTTGCACCTCAAAAGCTCGCAAAAGGCCGATGTGATTGAAGAACTTGTTCAAGTACTGGATGCTGCTGGCAAGCTAAATGATCGTGCAGAATATAAGCAAGCTATTTTTCATCGTGAAGAGCAAAGTACGACGGGGATAGGTGAGGGGATTGCCATTCCTCATGCAAAAACAGCGGCGGTTAAAGCCCCAGCTATTGCTTTTGGTAGGTCTGTAAGTGGATCGAATATGAATCCCTTGATGGAATGCCAGCGCACCTTTTCTTCATGATTGCGGCACCAGAGGGCGCGAATGATACTCATCTGCAAGCATTGTCCAAATTGTCGACGATTCTTTTAAAAGAAGAAGTACGGAAACAACTCTTAGAAGCACAAACAGAAGAAGAAGCTCTTGCGATCATTAACGAGCATGATGTGCAAGAGGAAGAAGAGACAGTCTCTGTAGCCGAAAATGAACCTTTTATAGTAGCTGTAACGGCGTGCCCAACGGGAATTGCTCATACGTATATGTCCGCAGATTCTTTAAAGGCAAAAGCTGAAGAAATGGGGATTGCCATTAAAGTAGAAACGAATGGTTCCGGCGGTGCTAAAAATGTCTTAACAAGGGAGGAAATTGAACGAGCAACAGCGGTTATTGTCGCAGCAGACACGCAAGTACAGATGGCTCGTTTCAATGGTAAGCATGTCATTGAAGTACCGGTAGCGGATGGCATTCGCAAACCGCAAGAATTAATTGAGCGAGCTTTAAAACAAGAGGCGCCAATATATAAAGGTTCTTCCAATAAAGATGATCGTGGTCATAAAGAGTCAGGTTCTCGTGGTATAGGAGCTACCATTTATAAGCACTTGATGAGCGGTGTATCCAACATGCTGCCATTTGTCATTGGAGGAGGAATTTTAATCGCGCTCGGCTTTTTATTTGGCTATAATGCGCACGATCCAAAAGACCCTTCGTACAATGTCATTGCAGAAGCTCTTAATACAATCGGTGGTGGCAATGCATTTGCCCTCATGGTTCCTGTACTTGCTGGCTTTATTGCCATGAGTATTGCCGATCGTCCGGGATTTGCCCCAGGAATGGTTGGGGGAATGATGGCAGCAACAAGTGGTGCTGGTTTCTTAGGGGGATTAGTTGCAGGTTTTCTTGGTGGTTATATAGTAGTTGGCATCAGAAAGCTATTAGCTGGTCTTCCATCTTCATTAGAAGGCATCAAAACTATTTTATTATTTCCTTTACTTGGTATTGCTTCAACTGGATTTATTATGCATTTTGTTGTGAACACTCCTTTAAGTGCATTAAATACATGGGTTTCAAATTGGCTTTCTAGCTTAGGTACGGCGAATGCGGTGCTTCTTGGAGTTATCCTTGGACTGATGATGGCTATTGATATGGGAGGTCCAATTAATAAGGCCGCTTATTTGTTTGGTACAGGACTGATTGCTAGTGGAGTTTATGAGCCCATGGCTGCTATTATGGCTGGCGGAATGGTACCGCCACTTGGCATTGCTCTAGCTACGTTTTTGTTTAGAAACAAATTTAACCAACAAGAGCGTGAAGCCGGGCCTGTGAATATTGTAATGGGTCTATCTTTTATCACGGAAGGAGCGATTCCTTTTGCGGCAGCTGACCCACTTCGGGTTATTCCATCCGTCGCGATTGGAGCAGCTGTGGCAGGAGGTCTTTCCATGATGTTTAATATTGGACTGCAGGCACCACATGGTGGGATTTTCGTCTTCCCACTTGTAAGTGGCAGCTGGATGCTGTATCTTCTAGCCGTTATAATCGGGTCTATCGTTTCTGCAATCCTTCTAGGATTATTGAAAAAGCCAGTAAAATAATTAATATGTATGTTTACACCGAGTCTAGCTGCGACTCGGTGTTTTTAATTATTTTTAAAGAAGTAAGGAAAGACGTTGCTGATCCTTCGAGTAAGAGTATTCTCAATATCCGGAAAACAATTTAATGGGGTGGCTAATATATTCTGTATAGGGGGATACAAACATGCCTCAAAGTCTATTTGCACATTTAGCCATACTTGTTTCTATGTTCTAACGCCCATTCCCTTGTGATAGGAATAATCCAGTAAAAGTTGCAAGACATTAGAGAGGCTATTCAGTTTTTCCCAATCCATGTAATATAAATTGAATTGTGCGCTCTGTTTCGGCCTCATCATCCCATTCTAGTTCAGGGAAGAGTACATAGCGAGAGAATAAAAAGCCAAGAAGAGAAGTGACAGCTAATCTTGCTACACTGGCAGGTGGCATGTCAATGATTTGCCCTTTTTCTTGGTAGCCTTTAATTAACTCTGTAACACGGTCAAAGGTATCCTTCGCAATTTGATTCAGAAATTGCTCCCGCAGCTCGGGATGAAAAGGAATCTCTTGGAGTAAAATTTTAATAACTGGGAGCAGACGTTTGACTACATTTCTTCGATTTTCCATTGTTGCCCGCAGAAAGTCCTCGACATGATCATATTTTTGATCCAGCACTTTATGAAAATCCTTCACAATATAGGGAGCAATCAATTTTGTCATAAACGGCCCAATAATCGACATTAATAATTCCTTTTTTGTTTTATAATGTCGGAAAATGGTTCCTTCCGCTACCCCAGCCTTTTTCGCAATCTCACTTGTCGAGGTAGCGGAATAGCCTTTTTCAGAAAAAGATTCAATCGCAGCTAAAATGATGTTCTTTTGTTTATCTGTTAGTTTTTCTCCGGCAAATAATTGTTCGACAAGCCTTTCTTCTTCAGACATCGTATACTCCCCTTGTTAAATTTTACGGTATTTTTTTAGAGCTATGATATTGAGAACAATAAAGATAAACGCAAATCCTAAAAGGATCAGTAAATCATTGCGAATTTCGCTTAAGCCTAGTCCTTTATACATGACACCTACCAAGGCATTTCCTCCATAATACATTGGCATACATTTGGCAATCACTTGCAGCCAATCTGCCATTTGATCAACTGGAAGAATCCCGGCAAAAAAGACTTGTGGGATAATCGCAATCGGAATAAATTGCATCATTTGAAATTCCGAGTTGGCAAATGAAGATAAGAGAATACCTAATGCTAAGGCTACTAGCGCCAAACATAAATTGATAAGAATCACATTTCCTAAAGAACCAACAAGCATAATATCTAACACTTTAACAGCGTAAAAAACAACAATCAAGGTTTGAATGATCGCAAAAATACCATATCCTAAAAGGTAGCCAAACACGAGATCTCTTCTTTGGATCGGGGTAGCCATTAATCGGTCTAGTGTTCCAGTCGTACGTTCCCGCAGCAAAGCAATCCCGGAAATAAGAAAGACAAAAAAGAACACAAAGAAACCAACGAGAATCGGGCTTAATTGATCAAAAAAGGTCGTATCTTCATCACCGTAGATGTACGAAATATTCATGTCCGGTTCTTTCAATTGGCCTATTTTTGCAGGAGTATTTGGCAATTGAGTCTGAATATTCTTGATGAACTCGGTTAAATCTTCTGCTTGTTTTTCCGCGTTTTCTGCGGCAACGGTTTGGAGAATTTTCATTTGGAGCGCTTTTGTGGAAGAAGGCTCCGCATTTGTGAGAGTCAGATTGATTTTTTCTTCCTCAAATTGCAATAGTCCATCCAAATCATCTTCCAATATAACCTTTTCCTTGTTTTCTAGCTGTTGATATTCTCGGACGATGATGTCTTGATCTTTTAGCTGGTTGATGACAGATGCATCGGCGTTTAGAACACCAAGCCTAGGAATGGCGGTGTCACTAGAGAACAAATAGTGAAGCAGGGTAAGAATGAGCAAGGGAGCCACCATCATTAAAGCTAACGCCCGTTTATCACGTACCATTTGCTGTACAATTCGCTTCACGACTGCGAGTATTCTCATGCCATTTTCCCCCCAGCTTGCAAAAATACATCTTCCAAACTCGAAATTCCAAATTGTTGTTTCAATTGCTGTGGAGAACCACGTGTGAGGATTTGCCCGTCCCTGATCATCGCAAGTTGATCGCATTTTTCCGCTTCATCCATCACATGGGTTGTCACTAAAATGGTTTTTCCTGTTCTTTTTAGTCGGTCGATCTCTGCCCAAATCGATTGCCGTAATTCAGGGTCAATCCCCACAGTAGGTTCATCTAACACAAGCACCTCAGGATCTTGAATTAAGGCTACAGCGAGAGATAATCGCCGTTTCATGCCACCCGAATAGTTTTGTACTTTTTTATGCAAATGAGAAGAGAGATCCACTAAATCAGCCGCATAGGCAATCCGCTTTTTCTTTACATCTTTTTTTAACTTAAAGAGGGAAGCAAAGAAGGATAAATTTTCTGCACCTGTTAAGTCGGCATATAAGGCATCTGCTTGCGCCATATAGCCAATTTTTTGTAATACTTTTAAATTAGGGATGGCCATTCCTAAGACCTGGACTTCTCCAGTAGTAGGCTGGTCCATACCAACAATTAATTTCACCAATGTTGTTTTCCCGGAACCTGAAGGCCCAATCAAACCATAAATTTGTCCAGACTGTATCGCTAAATCAATATCGTTCAAAACTAACTTTTTGCCAAAACTTTTGCTAATGCTTTTCAACTCAATGGTGGCTGTCATTTGATTCCCTCCATTTGCAAAATAGTGAGTGATTACTCACTATCATAATAGTTCAGAAGAGATTCGTCAATAGTATTCGGGAAAGCGTGGAAAGCAAGGGCAAGAGTGTATATAATTGTATATATTCTAGTTAACGGTTCGTTTATTTGAAAAGAGGGAAAACTATTACAGGAGGGTATGGAAGTGATCTTTTAAAGCGGAGGAGGGCGAAAATGTTAAAAAAGCAACTTGCAGGTGAAAAAGCAGTCGAGTTTATTGAAGATGGAATGGTGATCGGCTTAGGTTCAGGCTCGACTGTATTTTACACGATCCAGAAAATAGGTGAATTAGTGAAAAAAGGACTTCGTATTCAAGGTGTACCTACTTCTCAGGAAACGACACTCTTGGCACAGTCCCTGCATATTCCTTTAGTGTCTATGGATGAGGTCGATGAAATTGATTTAACCATAGATGGAGCTGATGAGGTTGATCGGAATTTACAAGGCATTAAAGGGGGAGGAGGGGCTTTATTGTATGAAAAAATTGTCGCCTGTACCTCTCGGAAAATTATTTGGGTAGTCGATGAAAGTAAAATGGTGGAATTGTTAGGAGGATTCCCACTTCCAATCGAAGTGGTCCCTTTTGGCTATAAACAAGTGGTACGAAAAATGGAGGAGGAAGGATGTCATCCTGTCTTGAGAATAAGCAATGGCTCTCCATTTCAAACAGATGGCGGGCATTATATTGTCGATTTACATATGAACAAGATTAAGAATCCAGAGAATTTAGCAGAGAAATTACAAAAGGTGACAGGGATTGTCGAGAATGGTCTTTTCCTCAATTGTGCTGATCAGGTAATCATTGGCGGGCAAGACGAAGTGAAAATCGAGACCAGAGGTAAAAATAAATAAAGAGGCTCAATTGGATGGACCAGTAATACATTATAAATGGGCGAAAGGGGCAATGGCGAAGGCCTGCGCCCTCCCCGTAATTATGCAAATTCCCCAAAAGGAGCACGGCGAGCAGGCACGCCCTCCCCGTTTTTAGAAAATCCTCCAAAAAGGAGTATGGCGTTGTGTTGGCCGAAAAATCTTTTAAGTCATCAAACACAATTCTCTCTTTAGTTCATTTATATTTTCTACTGATCCTTCTAAAGCAATGAAATTCCTTTCGTGGAAAAAGTTGCTTCATTCCTTTATGATCTGTTTGAAAGTGGTATGATTATAGAGTAAATCTATTGGATAAAAATGATAAGAAATTCATATTCTTTAAGGTGGATACCAATCATTTCCATTTCTAATTGATATCCAAGGAAATAATTTTCACTAGAGGTAGAGAACAATGGAAAAACAAAATAGTCGTTACCGGTGGGTTGTGTTTGCGACAGTCTTATTCGCGTATTTTTTAATTGTAAGCCAACGGACGGCACCTGGGTTAATTACTGATCAATTGATGGTCGATTTTAAGGTGACGGCATCGACGATTGGCTTACTAACAAGTGTACAATTTTTGGCATATGCTAGTTTACAAGTTCCGATTGGGTTATTGTCAGATCGTTATGGTCCCAATCTTTTTTTGATTGTAGGAGCTTTGTTGAATGGGACTGGCACGGTCATGTATAGTCTTGCGCCAAATGAATACTTTTTGCTGGTTGCTCGCCTACTAGTCGGCATTGGCGATGCGACCATTTGGGTGAACTTAGTGCTTATATTAAGCCAATGGTTTAAAGTGAAGGAATTTATTAGTTTGCTAGGCTTTGCTGGAATGTCTGGAAGTTTGGGCTTTTTAATGGCGACCTTTCCCTTTTCGGCTTGGATTGACCTGACTGGTTGGAGAGTGGCTTTTTTAACCATTGGCATTCTTTTATGTTTGTGCGGCTTCATATTGTATTACGTCTTAGTGAAAAAGCCGAATCAGCTGTTTAAGCAGGAGAAAAAGAAAAAAACCACTCTGGAGAAGTCAGAAAGTACCATCGTTTTACTACGCCGGCTAGTGACGGACCGCCAAGCTTGGGCAACTTTTTTATGCCATTTCGGTTTGGTTGGAACCTATGTGGGATTTATCGGGTCCTGGGCAGTGCCCTATGGAATCCACATGTATGATATGACACGATCAGAAGCTAGCCAATTGATTATGATTGGGCTTGTGGGGGCAATTATTGGGGCACCTGTTTCAACTTGGCTTTCGAATCGGTTAGGGACAGTCAAATTCCCTTATGTAACTGTACATCTAATGATCTTTTTGAGCTGGGTTACCGTGTTTTTATTCGCAGGAAAGCCGCCATTTTATTTGTTGATTATCCTTTTCTTGTTAATAGGATTTGGAAATGGGGCTAGTGCCTTAACTTTTGCTACTGTGCGTCAGTCCTTTCCAATGAAGGTTGTAGGAGTTGTATCAGGCTTTGCTAATACAGGTGGGTTTTTAAGTGCAGTCTTGTTACCGAGTATTTTTGGAAAAATACTAGACCACTTTCCTGGTAATATCGGCTATCAGTATGGATTTATGATTCCGGTCATTTTCTCCTTGCTCGGATTAATTGGTGGAGTACTTATAAAAGAAAAGCAAGAGGGAGTGGCTACTGCGATACATGTGGATTAATGGCTTGCAGATAAGAACAAAAGCGCAAGCGCCTGTTCAGCGACATACAAATTTGGAGCATAAGGTTCAAAGGCTAAATACGCGCCGTCCTGGCGGCAGACTCAATCGCGACGTCCTGTCGCTTCGTCTGCACTAGTACATCCTTGTACGTCGCAACGCCTTTGTGACCAACGTCCTGTTGGCCTGAGATAAAGGAAACACGGCGACGAAGGAGCCGATGTTGACTTATCGTAGGAAGAAGGCGTAAATTTGCTAGTCGCTAGGCGCTGGAGTTGGATGTCAACCGCGACATAAGCAGCTTATCCACAAGCTAGGATTTTATAAATTCCTAAGCAATGAAAAAAGCCGGGCGTAGTTCATACGCCTGGCCATCTTTCTTTAATCCCCATTAAAAATCGAATTTTTCACAATAACATGTTCGACTTCACGAAGGGCTTTTAGATTATTTCCGCCCGCATAGGAAATGGCAGATTGGAGATCTTGTTCCATCTCCGTTAGTGTATCTTGCAAATGTCCTTTATGCTCCACTAACACCTTTTTCCCTTCCACATTTTTCTTTTCGCCTTTTTGAAATTCAGAGGCGGAACCAAAATATTCTTTATACAGTTTGCCGTTTTGCATAATCGTTCTACCAGGGGACTCTTCATGTCCCGCAAAAAGTGATCCAATCATGATCATAGAAGCACCGAAGTGAATGGATTTGGCAATATCACCATGTGTGCGAATTCCGCCATCCGCAATAATCGGCTTACTTGCTGCTTCCGCGCACCATTTAAGCGCTGCTAATTGCCAACCAGCTGTACCAAATCCCGTCTTAATTTTTGTGATACAAACTTTCCCTGGTCCAACCCCAACCTTTGTGGCATCTGCACCAGCCTCTTCCAAATCACGGACAGCTTCAGGTGTCGCCACATTCCCAGCAATCACAAAGGTTTGAGGCAATAACTTTTTAATATGTTGAATCATTTCGATGACAGCATTCGAATGACCGTGAGCAATATCGATCGTAATGAATTCAGGAATCAACTGATCATCAGCTAATTGTTGGATAAAAGAGTATTCTTCCTCTTTGACCCCTACACTGATGGAAGCAATGAATCCGCGTTTATGCATATCCTTAATAAAACCAGTGCGTTTTTCAGGTTGAAAACGATGCATGATATAAAAGTAACCGTTTTCTGCTAGGTAATACGCAATCTCCTCATCAATAATCGTCTGCATATTCGCAGGCACAACAGGTAATTTAAATTTATGGTTGCCTAAAGTGACAGTTGTATCACATTCCGAACGGCTTTGAACAATACATTTTCTCGGAATTAATTGAATATCTTCATAGTCAAATATTGTTTCCATCAAGTAAACACCCCTAAAAACGAATAATTACTTAAAATTCGTTAAAAATGTTCGTACAATGATAATGTACATTATTTTTACTTCGTTGTCAAAGGGCTTAAAGGAGAAGCCTTTGGTAAAAATAGCCACTTCCTGTTTTCTTAAAAAGTCTGGCACTTCTCCCTACTAGGAGTAACGAATGGAAGGTGCCAGATCTTTTTGTCTAAAGAAATTTTTATGCGATTTAGAAAGGGGGGGATGAACCCAAATACTGCGCCCTTTTGAACAAAAAAGCGAAGGTGCAGTCCCTTCAAAATGCGCCGCATTTAGTGGGGGTTAGCCTTCGCGGTCTTGATTTTTGATATATTCCTTTATTACTGATATCGGCGCTCCCCCTGTTGTAAGCAGAAGGTAGCTTTTACTCCAAAAATACGGTTTCCAATAATAGGGTTTAAGATATTCCTCGAACTCTTTTCGTATATACCTGGAGGTCACGGTTTTAAAACTATTGACCG